>NZ_JBHYVE010000024.1:0-140048 GCF_042750035.1 Streptomyces sp. NPDC059452 | reverse complement strand
AGACTCCTCCGCCGGGGCACCGGGCCGTTGTGGATACGTGACCTTCTTATGCGTACGCGTGGCCTTCCTATGCCGACGCGTGACCTCTTCGGATACGCGTGACCTACTTCAGCGCCCCCGCCGTCAGACCGGAGACGACCTGTCGCTGGAAGATGATGTACGCGGCCAGCACCGGGAGCATCGCGATGACCAGACCGGCGAAGAGGCCGGAGTAGTCGCCCTTGTACCCCTGGCTGGAGGCGAGCTCCACCAGACCCTGTGCGAGCACCCGCTTCTCCGGGTCGGTGTTCAGCACCGTCGGCAGCATGTACTGGTTCCACTGCCCCAGGAAGTTGAAGATGCCGACGCTGATCAGGCCGGGCTTGGCCATCGGCAGCATCACCTGGAAGAACGTCCGGGTGTGCGAGGCCCCGTCGAGGATCGACGCCTCCGCCACCGAGGTCGGCAGCGTGCGGAAGAACGAGGTCAGGAAGAACACGGTGAACGGCAGCGAGTACGCGATGTACACGAGGATCAGGCCGTGGATCGTGTTCAGCAGCCCCATGTTGTCCATGACGTAGAACAGCGGGACCAGCGCGAGCATGATCGGGAAGCTCATGCCGCCGACGAACAAGAAGTAAATGAAGCGGTTGCCCGGGAACTCGAAGCGGGCGAGCACATAGGCGGCCATCGACCCGAAGACCAGGGTGCCCACGAGCGAACCGCCCACCACCAGGATGGTGTTCAGGAAGTACTCGCTCATATGGGCCTGGCTCCAGGCCCGGCCCCAGCTGTCGAAGTTCAGCGAGTCGGGCAGCGACCAGGGGCTGTTGAAGATGTCCGTGTCGGTCTTGAACGAGGACATCACCGCCCAGAACAGCGGCAGGACGACCATGATCGCCCACAGGACCAGCACGCCGTGCGAGAAGACGTTGAGGACCTGGCCCTCGGTGCTCTTCGCCGGGGCCGCCGGGCTCTTGCGGACCGTGCCGGTGCGCTGCGCGGGGACCGTGGAGGCGCCGGGGCCCGAGGAGGGCCCGGATGCGCCGGAGGGAGGGGTGTCGGTGGTCTTCATCAGAACTCCAGCCGCTCGCGCCGGCCCACCCGCATGACGAGGGCGGCGAAGGCCAGCGTCACGACGAGCAGGGCGACACCGATCGTGGTCGCGTAGGCCGCCTGTCCGTCACGGAACGCCGACTGGTAGACGTACAGCGGCAGGACGGTGGTCGAGTAGTCGGGCCCACCGGGGCCGACGCTCATGATGTGGACGATGGCGAAGCCCTCGGCGCCGAGCGCCAGGATGCCCATGTAGACCCAGCCGGACTGGACCGTGTCCCACAGCAGGGGCAGCGTGATCCGGAAGAAGGTCGTGAAGCGGCTCGCCCCGTCCAGCAGGGCGGCTTCGTAGAAGTCCTTGGGGATGGAGGCCATGCCCGCGGAGAACAGCACCACGAAGAAGCCGGTCGTGCACCAGACGAGGACCGCCATGATGACCCAGAGGGCCAGCTTCGGATCGCCCAGCCAGTCCGGTACGTCCTCGAAGCCCACGCCCTTGAGGATGCCGTTGATCATGCCCTGGGTCGGGTCGAAGGCGAACTGGAACAGGATGGCCACGATCGCGATCGAGAGCACTTGCGGGAAGAAGTAGGCGATCTTGTAGAAGCCCGAGCCCCGTACGCCGGTGACGGCGGCGCCCTTGCGGCGCCGGCCGCCCACGTTGAGCATGAAGGCGAAGAAGAGCGCGAGGCCCAGCGTCACCAGCGGCAGCAGAACGGCCAGCAGCACACTGTGCTGAAGCGATTTCCAGAAGATGTCGTCGCCGAGCATCTTGGTGTAGTTGTCGAACCCGACCATCTTGAAGTCGGGGCTCAGCCCCGTCCAGTCCGTGAACGAGTAGTAGATGGACTGGATGAAGGGCCAGATGACGAAGATGACGTACAACGCCATCGGGACCACCAAGAACCCGATTATGAACCGGTATTTACCGTGTTGCATCGTTACCGACTCCGACCTTCCCCGAGCTGCCGCCGCTGGTGACGCGTGATCACTGGTGCCTGAAGTGCTTGATGGACTGGTCCTTGGCGGTCGCGTCGGCGAAGGCCTGGATCTTCTTGATGGTCTCGGCCGGGGTGGCGCGGCCGGCCATCATCTCGCCGAGCGCGGCGACACCGATCTGCTCCTTCTGGAGCTTGACGTACCAGTCCTGGAGGCGCGGGTTGACCACATTGGTGCCGGCCTTCTCCAGCGCGGCGACACCGGACTTCAGGCCGTCCGACAGCTCCAGGCCGTCGGTGCCGCCGTTGAAGGCGGAGAGCGACTTGGTGTTGGCAGTGAAGGACTTGGAGGAGGCCTCGCTGAGCATGATGCGCAGCTGCTCCATGCCGCCCGCCGGGTTCTTCGCCTTGCTCGGGACGATGAACGGCTCGCCGCCGGAGGCCCAGATGGTGCCGAAGGGCAGCTTGTCCGAGGAGTCGAGGCTGGAGGGAGCGCCCACGGACAGCTTGAAGTCCTTGGGGATGATCGCCTCTTCCTCGTTCTCGACCCAGGAACCGTTCGGGATGAACAGCGCCTTGCCGCGGGCCCAGGCGCCCTGCGAGCCGCGGTGGTCCAGGCCCGGGGTGCCCTTGAGGATGTAGCCCTTGGCGAAGAGCTCGTAGTACGCCTCGAAGGCCGCCTTGACCGCGGGGTGCTCCCAGGCCTTCGGCTCCAGGTTGTCGATGGCGTTGAGGACCTCGACGCCGCCGATCTTCCCGATGAACGGGTAGAGCGAGAACGGGATGTAGTACGGGTGCTTGCCGGGGTAGGTCCAGCCGGCGATGCCCTTCTTCTTGGCCTTCGCACAGAGCGCGAGCATCTCGTCCCACGTCTCCGGGTACGCGGAGTCGAGCTTCTCCAGCGCGGTCTGCGAGTACCAGACGCCGTAGACGGTGTACGCGTAATACATCATCCAGACCGGGTCGCCGTCGAACTGGCCCATCTCGACGATGCCGGGCCGCAGGGTGTCGCGGACCGTCTTGGCGGGGTCGTCGATGGAGGGGGCGTCGAGCAGCGGGGTGAGGTCGGTGAGCTGCTTCTTGCCGACCAGGACGCCCATGTCCATCTGCTGGGCACCGGAGTTGTCGATCAGGTCCGGCGGGGTGCCGCCGTTGAAGCGCGGCTGGAGGACCGACTGGATCTTCTGCGTCGCGGAGAACTTGATCTGCGCCTCGGGGTAGGTCTTCTTGTAGACGTCCCGGGCGTCCTCGGCGTACTTGGTGCCGAACCCGCCGTCGAAGATGACGATCTCCAGCGGGGCGCTGCCGTTGACGGCCAGCGGGTTCTTCTCGGTCTTCTCGCCCTTTTCGACCTTGTTGTCGTCGCTGTCGCCGCTGCCGCTCGCGCAGGCGGACAGGAAGCTCATCGTCGGAACAGCGATCAGGCCGAGTGCGGCAGAACGCTTGATCAGATCGCGACGGCCAAGGCCCTCATTGTTCTGAGCGGAGGTGGATCCCATGCTCAAGTCCTCGCCTTCTCCAGGACTCAGGCGGTGTACCGGTCACCCGTCGAAAATTCGCCTCAGGCGAAGGGCCCCGCCACCGCGGTCAGTTGCGCTTGGGTGGTGCAGATATGCAGGTGTACCGGAGAGAGAAACCGGTGGAGTGGAGGTGTCGGAGAACCGTACAGCGAGGATGCCTGCGGCACCTCGCGACCGTCCCCTGTTCCCCCTGGTGCACATCCGTCGGAAACGGCTGCGCGATGGCGACAGGTATAGTCCACTTGTCGCCAACTGAGCAAGATCGAATGCACGTTGGGGCGGCAGTCTTTCCCGAGTTGAGACCTCGTGGACTCCTCGGCACCGTGCGCCCTGTCCCGGGGGCGGGTTTTTCCCCTTACGGCCGATTCGCGTACCGCGCCCGCGGCAACACCCTTGACACGTCCTGTCACTTGACTCCCTACTGGACCTTGCATCCCGCTATGACAACGTTGTCCAAGCACGCTCCGGGGAGGAATGGCTCGGTATGCAGCCACCACATGGTCTCCACCAAGGCGCTGGGAAGGTCTTCAGCAGCGCCTCCCGTACGAGCCGTACGAGACAGGGCCGTACACGACGGAGCCGTACCAGACGGAGCCGTACGGCCGCCGTCCTCGCGGCAGCTCTCGCCCTGGCCCTCGCGGCCCCCACGGCCGCCGTCGCGGGCCCGTCCGGGGCCCCGCAGAAGCCGTCCGGCGAACGGACGTTCCGCTCCTCGTTCGAAGCGGACGAGAAGCAGCCGGACTGGCGCAACACGGTGGAAGAAGGACCGGACGGTACAGAGCGCTCATCGGGTGTCGACGGCGGATTCTCCGCCGGAATACCGGGCAATGTGACCGACCGGGTGACCGATGTCCGTGCCAGCGCCGAGAACACGGCGGGCGGTGAGGTCAAGGAGAACCTGGTCGACGTCGAACCGGCCTCCAAGTGGCTTGCGTTCGCGCGGACCGGCTGGGTCGAGTTCGATATGGACGAGCCGGTGAAGGTGGTGACGTACGCGCTCACCTCCGCCAATGACCACGCCCCGCGCGACCCCAAGGACTGGACACTCAAGGGCTCGGCGGACGGCAAGGAGTGGACCGACCTCGACCGGCGTACGGGCGAGACCTTCACCGAGCGCCACGAGACCAAGTCGTACGATCTCGCCTCCGGCACCGCCTACCGCCACTTCCGGCTGGAGATCACCGCCAACAACGGCGCACCGGACATCCTCCAGCTCGCCGACGTTCAGTTCTCGAACGGTGACACCTCCGCGCCCGTCCCCGACGAGATGCGCAGCCAGCCCGACCGGGGCCCCTCCGGCTCGCCCACCGCGAAGGCGGGCGCCGGATTCACCGGAAAGAAGGCGCTGCGTTACGCGGGTACGCACAAGCCGGGCGGCCGCGCGTACGCGTACAACAAGGTCTTCGACGTGAACACGGCCGTCACCAAGGACACCGAGCTCTCCTATCTCGTCTATCCGCAGATGGGCGAGACGGACCTCAACTACCCCGCGACCCACATCGCGGTGGACCTCGCCTTCACCGACGGCACGTATCTGAGCGAGCTGAGGGCCACCGACAGCCACGGCGGCCTGCTCACCCCGCAGGGCCAGGGGGACGCCAAGCGCCTCTACGTCAACCAGTGGAACAAGGTCTCCTCGCGCATCGGCACGGTGGCGGCGGGGAGGACGGTCGACCGGATCCTGGTGGCGTACGACTCACCCAAGGGTCCGGCGAAGTTCCAGGGCTGGGTCGACGACATCGTGATCGAGCCGAGGAAGCCGGAGAAGCGCAAGGCGCATCTGTCGGACTACGCGCTCACCACGCGCGGCACGAACTCCTCCGGCGGCTACTCGCGCGGCAACAACATTCCGGCCACCGCCGTCCCGCACGGCTTCAACTTCTGGACGCCGGTCACCAACGCCGGTTCGCTGAGCTGGCTGTACGACTACCACCGGGGCAACAACGAGGACAACCTCCCCACGCTCCAGGCCTTCAGCGCCAGCCATGAGCCGAGCCCCTGGATGGGCGACCGGCAGACCTTCCAGGTGATGCCCTCGGCGGCGGCAGGCACCCCGGACGCGGCCCGCACCGCCCGTGCGCTGCCCTTCCGGCACGAGAACGAGGTCGCGAAGCCGCACTACTACGGCGTCACGTTCGAGAACGGCCTCAAGGCCGAGATCGCGCCGACCGACCACGCGGCCCGGATGCGGTTCACCTACCCCGGCAAGGACGCGAGCCTGGTCTTCGACAACGTGTCGAACGCGGGCGGCCTCACCCTGGACCCGGCGACCCGCTCCTTCTCCGGCTACACGGACGTGAAGAGCGGTCTGTCCACCGGGGCGACCCGGATGTTCGTGTACGGCGTCTTCGACGCGCCGGTGACGGACAGCGGGAAGCTGAAGGGCGGGGGCGGCGACGACGTCACCGGCTTCTTCCGCTTCGACGCGGGCAAGGACCGCACGGTCAACCTGCGTCTGGCCACCTCGCTGATCGGCGTGGACCAGGCGAAGAAGAACCTGGCCATGGAGATCCCGGAGTCGGCCTCCTTCGAGAAGGTGCGGCGCAAGGCGCAGGCGGCCTGGGACGACATCCTCAAGACCATCGAGGTCGAGGGCGCGAACGAGGACCAGCTGACCACGCTCTACTCCAGCCTGTACCGCCTCTACCTCTACCCGAACTCCGGCCACGAGAAGGTCGACGGCAAGAACAAGTACGCGAGCCCCTTCTCCAAGCCGGTCGGTGAGGACACCCCGACGCGGACCGGGGCGAAGATCGTCGACGGCAAGGTGTACGTCAACAACGGCTTCTGGGACACCTACCGCACGACCTGGCCCGCCTACTCCTTCTTCTCCCCGAAGAAGGCCGGCGAGCTGGTGGACGGCTTCGTCCAGCACTACAAGGACGGCGGCTGGACCTCGCGCTGGTCCTCCCCCGGCTACGCGGACCTGATGACCGGCACCAGCTCGGACGTGGCCTTCGCGGACGCGTACGTCAAGGGCGTGAAGTTCGACGCGGAGGCGGCGTACGACGCGGCGGTCAAGAACGCCACGGTGGCCCCGCCCTCCTCGGGCGTCGGCCGCAAGGGCATGGAGACCTCCGTCTTCACCGGTTACGCGAACACGGCCACGCACGAGGGCCTGTCCTGGTCGCTGGAGGGCTACCTCAACGACTACGGCATCGCGCGGATGGGCCAGGAGCTGTACAAGAAGACCAAGAAGCCCCGCTACAAGGAGGAGTCGGCCTACTTCCTGAACCGGGCGCAGAAGTACGTCAAGCTCTTCGACGACAAGGCGGGCTTCTTCCAGGGCAGGAAGCCGAACGGCGACTGGCGCCTGCCCTCCGCCCAGTACGACCCGCGCGTCTGGGGCTACGACTACACGGAGACCAACGGCTGGGGCTACGCCTTCACCGCCCCGCAGGACAGCCGGGGCCTGGCCAACCTGTACGGCGGCCGCGCGGGCCTGGGCAAGAAGCTGGACACGTACTTCTCCACGCCGGAGACGGCGGGCCCGGAGTTCGTCGGCAGCTACGGCGGGGTCATCCACGAGATGACCGAGGCGCGTGACGTACGGATGGGCCAGTACGGGCACAGCAACCAGGTCGCCCACCACGCCACGTACATGTACAACGCGGCCTCGCAGCCGTACCGGACGCAGGAGAAGGTCCGCGAGGTGCTCAGCCGCCTGTACGTGGGCAGCGAGATCGGGCAGGGCATCCACGGCGACGAGGACAACGGCGAGCAGTCGGCGTGGTACCTCTTCTCGGCGCTCGGCTTCTACCCACTGGTGATGGGCAGCGGGGAGTACGCGATCGGCTCGCCGCTCTTCAAGAAGGTCACCGTCCGCATGGACAACGGCCGCAAGCTGGTGGTCGAGGCCCCGAAGAACAGCGAGCGGAACATCTACGTGCAGGGTGTGAAGGTCAACGGCAAGAAGTGGACCTCCACCGCGCTCCCCCACGAGGTGCTGGCCAAGGGCGGCACGCTGGAGTTCGCCATGGGTCCGAAGCCGTCCGCGTGGGGCACGCGGAAGGACGCGGCCCCGGTCTCCATCCAGAACGACGACAAGGTCCCGGCGCCCAGGGGCGATGTGCTGAAGGGTGACGGGGCGCTGTTCGACAACACCTCGGCCACGTCGGCGGAGGTCGCGTCGGTGGAGCTGCCGGTGACGGCGTCCACGAAGGCGCTCCAGTACACGCTGACGTCGGCGGCGGCGGACAGGGCGCCGAAGGGCTGGACGCTCCAGGGCTCGTCCGACGGCAGGAAGTGGACGGACCTGGACCGCCGCTCGGGCCAGTCCTTCGCCTGGGACAAACAGACCCGGGCCTTCTCGGTGGACCGGCCCGGTGCGTACGCGCAGTACCGGCTGGTGCTGACGGGGACGGCGACGCTGGCGGAGGTGGAGCTGATCTCCTGATCCGTACGTGATCCACGCGGGCGGCCGGTACCCCAGGGGTGCCGGCCGCCTGGCTTTCACGCCTCCTGAAGGCTCTCGGGCAGGGCCACGTTGAGGGCGGCGACGACCGGGCGGCCGTGTTCGGTGCCGAGCCGGGAGACGGCCCCGGTGGCGAGCTGGAAGAAGCACCCCTCGGCCGGGGTCAGCCCCAGGTAGCGGGCGGTGAGGACGCGCAGGAAGTGCGAGTGGGCGACGAGCGCGATGTCCGCGCTCCCAAGCCCCTCGGCGGCCGACCGGACGCCCGCGAGCACCTGGTCGGCGCGCTGCCCGACCTGGGCGGGGCTCTCGCCGGGGTGCTCGTCGGAGCCGGGGTCGACGCCGTCGGTCCACAGGTTCCAGAAGGGCCTGGTGCGGCGGATCGCCTGGGTGGTGATGCCCTCGTAGCCGCCGTAGTCCCACTCCCGCAGCTCGGGGGTGACCCGGGGTGCGTGGAGCCCGGCCAGCTCGGCGGTGCGGCGGGCCCGGATCGAGGGGCTGACGAGGGTGAGGCCGATGTTCCGGTCGGCGAGAAGCGGGGCCAGGGCACGGGCCTGGCGCTCGCCGGTGGCGGTCAGGGGGAGGTCGGTCCAGCTCGTGTGCTGCCCGGAGCGGGACCACTCGGTCTCGCCGTGCCGGATGAGGATCAGCTCGCCCATGGTGGTCCGTTCGCTTTCTGTACGGGTGGGGCGGGGGGTGTGGGTGGTTCGGGTGGTGTCGGTGATGGTGGCGGGGCCACGTACCGTAAGGCCCTCACCAGATCGATTTCCCGTGGGGGGACCGCATGTCCGACACCTTTCCGCCTCCGCCGCCCGAACAGCCGCAGCCTCTGCCGCAGCACCAGGTTCCGGTGGGGACTCCGCAGCCTTCGCCCTGGGCGGCTCCGGCCCCGGCCGGACCGGCACGGAAGGGGCGTACGGGGCTGATCGTGACGCTCGTCCTGGGCGTCGCCTTCGCTCTGGTGGGGGCGGTGGTGGTGCTCGTCTACTCGCTGATGCAGTCGGCCTGGGACTCCGCGGCCCTGTCGCCCGAGCCGCCGGGGGCGTCCTCCGCCGCGCCGTACCCGGAGGACGACGAGGAGGAACCGGACGAGGAGCCGGAGTTCGACTCGGACGGGATGGCGGATGTCGCGATCACGAAGTGCACGCGGGACTCCGTGATCGACTGGCCGCACGCGGAGCTGGAAGTCGTGAACGGGACCGGGAGCACGGCGGCCTATGTCGCGTACGTGTCCTTCGTGGACCAGGACGGTGAGCTGGTGTCCGAGGGCCTCGCGGTCGTGGAGGACGTCGCCCCCGGGGGGAAGGCCAAAATGACGGCCCAGGGCACCGGGGAGGCCCCGGAAGGCACGAAGTGTCGGCTCGACCGGGTGCAGCGGGACGCGATGTAGCGGTCCGGCGTTCCGGTACGACGCCGAAGGGCCGTACCCCGGGGAGACCCGGGGTACGGCCCTTCTTCACTCGGTGGCCGGTCCGCCTACTTGCGGATCAGGCTGCGGAGCACGTACTGCAGGATGCCGCCGTTGCGGTAGTAGTCCGCCTCGCCGGGGGTGTCGATCCGGACGACGCCGTCGAACTCCACACCGGTGTCGGTGGTGACCTTGACCGTGCGCGGGGTGGTGCCGTTGTTCAGCTCGGTGACCCCGGTGAAGGAGAAGGTCTCCTCGCCGGTGAGACCGAGGGTCTCGGCGTTCTGGCCCTCGGGGAACTGGAGCGGGAGGACGCCCATGCCGATGAGGTTCGAGCGGTGGATGCGCTCGTAGGACTCGGCGATGACGGCCTTGACGCCGAGGAGCGCGGTGCCCTTGGCGGCCCAGTCACGGGACGAGCCGGAACCGTACTCCTTGCCCGCGAGAATCGCGAGGGGGGTACCGGCGGCCTGGTAGTTCTGCGAGGCGTCGTAGATGAACGACACCGGGCCGTCAGCCTGGGTGAAGTCGCGGGTGTAGCCGCCCTCGGTGCCCGGCGCGATCTGGTTGCGCAGGCGGATGTTGGCGAACGTGCCGCGGATCATGACCTCGTGGTTACCACGGCGCGAGCCGTAGGAGTTGAAGTCACGGCGCTCGATGCCGTGCTCCGTGAGGTACTTGCCGGCCGGGGTGTCGGCCTTGATGGCACCGGCCGGGGAGATGTGGTCGGTGGTGACCGAGTCGCCGAGCTTGGCGAGCACGCGGGCGCCGGTGATGTCCTCGACCGGGGTCGTCTCCATCGTCATGCCCTCGAAGTACGGGGGCTTGCGCACGTAGGTGGACTCGGCGTCCCACTCGAAGGTGTTGCCGGTCGGGATCGGGAGCGCCTGCCACTGGGCGTCGCCCGCGAAGACGTCCTGGTAGGACTTGTTGAACATGTCCTCGCCGATGGCGTTGGCCACGACGTCGTTGACCTCGGCCTCGGTGGGCCAGATGTCGGTCAGGTAGACCGGCTTGCCGTCCTGGTCGGTGCCGAGGGCATCCTTGGTGATGTCGACCTTCATCGAACCGGCGATGGCGTACGCGACGACCAGCGGCGGGGACGCCAGGTAGTTCATCTTGACGTCGGGGTTGATGCGGCCCTCGAAGTTACGGTTGCCGGAGAGGACCGACGTGACCGCGAGGTCGTTGTCGTTGACGGCCTTGGAGACCTCCTCCGGCAGCGGGCCGGAGTTGCCGATGCAGGTGGTGCAGCCGTAGCCGACGAGGTTGAAGCCGACCTTGTCGAGGTACGGGGTCAGCCCCGCCTTGTCGAAGTAGTCGGTGACGACCTTCGAGCCCGGGGCGAGGGTGGTCTTGACCCACGGCTTGCGGGTCAGGCCCTTCTCGACCGCCTTCTTGGCCACGAGCGCGGCGGCGACCATGACGTACGGGTTCGAGGTGTTGGTGCAGGAGGTGATCGCGGCGACGGTGACGGCGCCGTGGTCGATCTCGTACGTCGAGCCGTCGGGGGCCGTGACGGTGGTCGGCTTCGACGGGACGCCGTTGGAGACGGCCGGGGCGTCGGAGGCCGGGAAGGACTCCTTGCCCGCCTCCTCGTCGTCGGAGACGTAGTTGCGGACGTCCTGCGCGAACTGCTCCTTGGCGTTGGCCAGGATGATGCGGTCCTGCGGGCGCTTCGGTCCGGCGATGGAGGGGACGACCGTGGAGAGGTCCAGCTCCAGCTTCTCGGAGAAGTCCGGCTCGGCGGCCGGGTCCAGCCAGAGGCCCTGCTCCTTGGCGTACGCCTCGACGAGGGCGACCTGCTGCTCGTCGCGGCCGGTCAGGCGCAGGTACTTCAGCGTCTCGCCGTCGATCGGGAAGATCGCGGCGGTGGAGCCGAACTCCGGCGACATGTTGCCGATGGTGGCGCGGTTGGCCAGCGAGGTGGCGGCGACGCCCTCACCGTAGAACTCGACGAACTTGCCGACGACGCCGTGCTTGCGGAGCATCTCGGTGATGGTCAGCACGAGGTCGGTGGCGGTGGTGCCGGGGGTCAGCTCGCCGGTCAGCTTGAAGCCGACGACGCGCGGGATGAGCATGGAGACCGGCTGGCCGAGCATCGCGGCCTCGGCCTCGATGCCGCCGACGCCCCAGCCCAGCACGCCGAGGCCGTTGACCATGGTGGTGTGCGAGTCGGTGCCGACGAGGGTGTCGGGGTACGCCTGGCCGTTGCGGACCATGACGGTACGGGCCAGGTGCTCGATGTTCACCTGGTGGACGATGCCGGTGCCCGGGGGGACGACCTTGAACTCGTCGAAGGCGGTCTGGCCCCAGCGCAGGAACTGGTAGCGCTCCCGGTTTCGGCCGTACTCCAGCTCGACGTTCTGGGCGAACGCCTCGTTGGTGCCGAACTTGTCGGCGATGACGGAGTGGTCGATGACCAGCTCGGCCGGGGCCAGCGGGTTGATCTTCGCCGGGTCGCCGCCCAGCTCCTTCACGGCCTCACGCATGGTGGCGAGGTCCACGACACACGGCACGCCGGTGAAGTCCTGCATGATCACGCGGGCCGGCGTGAACTGAATCTCCTGGCTGGGCTGCGCCTGGGAGTCCCAGCCGCCGATGGCCCGGATGTGGTCGGCGGTGATGTTCGCGCCGTCCTCGGTACGGAGCAGGTTCTCCAGCAGGACCTTCAGGCTGTACGGGAGGCGCGCGGAGCCCTCTACCTTGTCCAGCTTGAAGATCTCGTACGACTCGTCGCCCACGCGCAGCGTGCTGCGGGCGTCGAAGCTGTTCGCCGACACGACAGTCTCCTTCTTCAATGTGCGCGTCTACCGCGCCGCGCCTCATTGGCAGCGGGCGCCGCGTTGTGCCGCCTACCGCCCCGACCATCCGCTAAGGTAAGGATTAGTTAGGTAACCCTTACCGGGCGGCGGCTGCGGTGCGCCTCGGCAGATATCTCGATGTCGAGATAACTCTAGTACATAGCCGCCGCTCGGTCATGCCCAGGTGCCCTTGTCCGGCGACATGCCCGGCCGCCCGGGCACACCTCCCCGGCTCCGGCCCGCCCCAGGTGAAAGGCTCGACGCCGGGAACCGCCCCCTGCGGCGGTCAGTCCACCGCCGGGAGGCGGACGCTTCGATGCCTTGAGCCCGGAGCTTGCGGGCCAGGAGCCTCATCAGCACCCGCATGATCGTGGCGTTCCTCAGCGGCGCGCCTACCCGCGACGTCGCCCGCCCGCGCAGGAAACGCACTCGACGGGCAGCCGGTCCCCGGGGGCGGCGTCCGGCCGCCGGGCCGCGACCACCGACAGGGCCGGGGCCCTCCCTGGGGAGTGAAGCCAGTCGGTTCACGCTCAGCCGGACGGCGGCACCGAAGACCATATGCCGAACCACTGTTCGGCGCCGTAGGCCTCGAACCGCTCCGCCTCGATGAACCCCAGCTTCGCCGCGAGGCGCATCGAGCGGTCGTTGGCGGTCTGGGTGGCGAGCACCACCGGTTCGCCGGGGAGCTCGCCGGCGAACCAGTCGAGTGCCGCCGCGCACGCCTCGGCGCCGTACCCGTGTCCCCACACCTGCGGCAGGAACAGATAGCCGAGCTCCACCCTCCCGGCAGCCTGTTGGAGGTGCCCCGTGTCTCTGGTGAGCGTGATCTGGCCGATCATCGCCCCGTCAAGCTCGACCACGAAACGGCCGGGGCGTCTGCCGGGCACCTCGGGCATCTTTCGCTCGATCTCGTCGCGCGGCTGGGGGCCGCCGAGGTAGGTGCCCACCTCCGGCGAGACCAGCAGCTCGATGACCGCCGTCCGGTCCCGGGCCTCGGGCTCGCGGAGCACGAGCCTTTCGGTCCTGATCGGGGCGGGGGGCCAGGCGACAGGTCCGAGTTCGGTCATGGCAGGCAACCTATCCCACGGCCCTGAGCGCGGATCGGGGGAGAATCGGGAGAGATCGGGAGAGAAAGGCCAGGCCGGGTCGGGGGCCGATTCAAGGTTGTGGATCGCCTAGCCACCTACGTCCTGGACGTCCTGGACCTTGTGGACGGTCGTGTCGTCGGGGTCCAGCCGCCGCCCGTCCGCCGACAGCACCTCCAGCGACCGGAGGGGCCGTCCCTCCCGGCGGTCGACCAGGCGCGAGTGCGGTTCACCGGGGGCGAAGAAGTTCTGCTCGCCCCACTGCCTCAGCGCCACGATGACGGGGAAGAGCGCCTCGCCCTTCGGAGTCAGTACGTACTCGCGGTAGGCGCTGCCGTCCGAGGCGGGGACGGAATCGAGGACGCCGCCTGCCACCAGGGTCCGCAGACGGGCCGTGAGGATGTTCTTCGCCACGCCCAGACTTCGCTGGAACTCCCCGAAGCGCCGGCTCCCGTCGAAGGCGTCCCGCACGATCAGCAGGGACCACCAGTCGCCGATCGCGTCGACCGACCGGGCGACGGGGCATTCGCTGTCGTCGAAGCGCGTCCTGGTCACCATCGCGCCCACCTCTCCCTCATCAACTGGTTGCAAGATGCTACCAAGAGCGGATACCGTCGCCGTCGTCATTGGTAGCAAGATGCAACCAGGCTGATGTGATCCGATCTCCGGAGGGGTGCCGATGCCGGGCAACGGTGGCAAGGCCGAGACACGACGGGCCGAAGCCACGGCCCCCGAGAGCCCGGACGGGGAGGGCCAGGGCAACCAAGGCCGGGATGCCCAAGGCTGGGGCGGCCAGGGCCGGGGCGGGGAGGGCCGGGGCGGGGAGGGTTCCTCGTACGTCCTGTCGCGTGGCGTCGTCATGCTGTTCGCCGTCGCCTGCGCTGTCGCGGTGGCCAACGTCTACTTCTCGCAGCCGCTCCTGGTGACCATGGGTCACGACCTCGCCATGAGTCCGGCGCTCGTCGGCAGCGTGGTCACCCTCACGCATGCCGGGTACGGGCTGGGGCTCTTCTTCCTCGTGCCGCTGGGCGACACGGCCGACCGCCGCCGGATCATCGTGGCCCAGTCGCTGCTCCTCGTGGTCGCACTGACTGTGGTCGCCGCGGCCCCCACGGCGGCGGTCCTCCTCGCGGGGATGGCCGCGGTAGGCCTCCTCGCGGTCGTCACGCAGACGCTGGTGGCCTTCGCGGCGGCGCTGGCACCTCCCGCCGTACGCGGACGGGTCGTCGGTACGGTCACCAGCGGCGTGGTCATCGGCATCCTGCTCGCCCGCACCGCGTCCGGCCTCCTGGCCGATCTCGCGGGCTGGCGCTCCGTCTACCTCGCCTCGTCGGCGCTCACCGCTCTGCTCGCGCTGGTCCTGTACCGGGTGCTGCCCCGCCACGGTGGCGCTCCGCCGGCACCTCTGCGCTACGGGCAGCTCCTGCGTTCCACGGTCACCCTGTTCGTACGGGAACCGCTGCTGCGGCTCCGGGCCCTGTTCGGCCTGCTGGTGTTCGCCGCCTTCAGCACCCTGTGGAGCAGCGTCGCGCTGCCGCTCAGCGAGGCCCCGTACTTCCTGTCCCACAGTGCGATCGGGGCGCTGGGGCTCATCGGCGTGGTCGGCGCCCTGGCCGCGAGCGGGGCAGGGCGGCTGAACGACCGTGGCCTCTCCCGGCGGACCACCGGCATCGCCCTGGCGCTGCTCGCCGCCTCCTGGGCGCCCCTCGCCTTCACCCGCTCCTCGCTCTGGGCCCTGGTCGCCGGGGTGGTCCTCCTCGACCTCGCCGTACAGGCGGTCCATGTCACCAACCAGACCCTGATCCACGCGCTGCACCCGGAGGCGGGCAGCCGGCTGATCGGCGGGTACATGGTCTTCTACTCGATCGGCAGCGCCACGGGGGCGATCGCCGCAACCTCCCTCTACACGTTGGCCGGCTGGGGCGCGGTGTGCGCCCTGGGCGCCGCGTTCAGCTGCCTCGGGCTCGCGGTGTGGGCCCTCACCCGGCACAGCGCCCCGGAGAGCCGGTAGGCGCGTGTGGGGCCGCGCCTCGATTCCCCTTGCGCGGGCGGCAGTTGCCGCCGCTCCCCACCGTGCGTACGATGACTGACCAGTCAGTCATCGAGTGAGGGGGCTGGGCATGGGCAAGAGAGTCGACTCGGCGGCCCGCCGGGAAATGATCCTGCGGGCCGCCGTGCGGGTGTTCGCCCGGCAGGGGTTCGCCGCGACCCGGGTGGACGACATCGCCGGGGAGGCGGGCGTCGCCAAGGGCAGCGTCTACCTCTACTTCGACAGTCGGGACGCCTTGCTGGCGGCCGCCTTCGAGACGTACGCGGCACAGTCGCAGGCGGTGGTCCAGCAGGCCCGTACCGGTGCGGGGGACGGGCTGGAGCGGCTCGCCTCGCTGGTGCGGTCGGTGGTGGACATGGTCGCGGCCGAGCCGGAGCTCGCCCGTATCCTCATCGACCTGTGGGCCGCGGGACGGCAGGGGGACGCCTCGGGGATGGACATCCCGGCCGTGTACCGCGAGTACCGCGCGGTGGTCGCCGAACTGCTCGCCGATGCCGAGGCCGAGGGGATCCTCCGTGCCGGGGTGGGAGAAGGGCATGCGGCCGTCGTCGTCGGGGCGATCGAGGGCTGCGTCCTGCAGTGGATCGTCGATCCCGCGCTGCCGGTCGCGGAGCTCGCGGCACCGATCGTCGAGCTGTGCGTCGAAGGGCTGCGCCGCCGGGAGGAGGGGTGAGGACCTCGGGGGCCACCGGGGCCTCGGGGGCCGCGGCGGTCCGGTGGCTCGACGCCCGGTTGCTGGCGCCGGAGGCCGAGCGGGGCGAGCGGATCGTCTGCTACGCGGGCGCGCTGGCCGGTGCCGGGTTCGCGGTGGCCCTCGCCCTGCGCGCCCCGCACGGCCCGTACTCGGGGCTCTCGCTGATCGTGATCGGTGTGGTGGCCTTCGACCTGTTCGGTGGCACGGTGGTCAACGCGACCCGGTCCGCCAAGCGCCGGTTCCACCGGCCGGGGCGTACCTCTCGCCACCACTTCGCGTTCGTGGCCGCCCATGTCCAGCCGTTCGTCCTCGCCCTGTCCGTCCCCGGGTTCGGCTGGCTCCCCGCCGGCATCCTCTACGTCCTCACGTTGGGCGGGGCGGCGGTGATCCTGACCGTCCCCGCCGAGCTGCGGCGCCCGGTCGCCTTCGCCGTCTCCGCACTGGCCATCACCGCGGCCTCGGCCTGGGTGGCCGTGCCCGGCGCGTTGGCCTGGCTCGCCCCCGTACTGGTGATCAAGCTGCTGCTGGCCCATCTGCTCCCCGACGAAGCGGGCGGTGGCGGCGGTAGTACGAGATCGTGACGGCCGCCGTCAGCGGGCCCCAGAGGAACAGCGGCTGGTAGAGGATGCCGACGACGAGGTTGCCGGTGGCCGTCATCTCCTCGTGCGGATACGTCCACCACCAGGGGACGTTGGCCCAGATCAGGGTCAGGCCCGCCGCGCCGACGGCGGCGGGGACGACGGCGGCCAGGGGGCGGACCCTCCGCCCGCCGATCAGCGGCATCCAGCGCGGTACGACCTCGCCCCATGGCCGCACCAGGCCGATGGTCAGGAGGGCGACCGACTCGCAGATCACACTGAGCGTCAGCATCCAGACCTTGGACTCGGCCGTCTCGAAGGGCGCGAAACCCGCCTCCGTGTAACCGGCGGGGTACCCGAGCACCAGGGCGATGCGCCACAGCCCGCTCGGCAGGACCACGAGCGCGGTGAGGTGCGCGGCCAGCACCGCCCAGCGGGGCGGCGGCGCCACGGAGGTCTCAGAAGCCGCGGTTACGGAGTTGTCGGGGGCCGCTCGTAAGGTCATGCGGCCCATCCTGGGGCTCCCGCCGAAGCATTCCGTCGGCCTGCCGGACGCTCTTCCTGGCCCCATGGAACGAGATGTACGGGGCCGGGGTCACCCGGGCGGCGGAGGGCGTCCTCGGCCCGGGGCGCGGGTCACAAACGGAGGTTCGGCCTCCCCGCGGGATCGCGGGGAGGCCGAACCTCGTTCATCGTTCTTCTTCGTCGTCCTTCTTCGTCGTTCTTCTTCGTCGTTCCTCGGTCGCCGTCCTCCGCTCCGCTCGCGCGGACGTGGACTACGACGCGTCGCGGACCGTGCCCTCCAGCGGCGGGCCCAGCGGCTCGCCCTCGTCGTCCGTGACCTGGAAGCTGACGTACTCCGTCGGCTCCTTGACCCGGTCACGGATGGTCGGGATGGTCAGGGTCGTGGACACCTTCCCGGCCGGGATCGTGTTCCACAGCGTGCCGTACTCGACCTTCGAGAGCGGGATCGCCGGCTTCGGGATCTCGTCCACGAGCATGGACAGCCACTCCTGGTCCACGTCGGCCGTGGACAGCTCCGGGCGGCCGCCGGTGACGGGGATCAGCTGGGCCAGGGCCCAGATCTCGATGTCCGCACGCTCCGAGAGGGAGATGCGCCACGTCAGCGGCGCGCCCTCGGTGACGTCGGCGGCCACCGGCTTGACGGTCACGGTCGGCATCGGGTCGTCGTTCTCGGCGGTGACACCGCCGGCGTCCGCGCCGATGACCGTGGACCGGACCGCCTTGACCAGGATGTCGTGGGGCTTGTCCCAGCCGTAGCGCTTGTTGCCCTCGACCTTCACCTTGACCTTGATCCCGGCGGTGCCGGGGCCGACCTTGACCAGGCGGCCGGTCGACTTGCCGGTGTCCGGGTCGACGACGTACAGACGGACCGCTCCGGCGTTCTTGCCGGTGGTGCGGACGGGCACCTGGTACGTACGGACGCCGGAGTCGCCCTCCTTGACGGTGAGGCGGCCGATGTCGACGCGCGCCAGCGGTGCGGCCTTCGCCACCGGGGTGCCCGGCTTCCAGGACCAGGCGTCCATCAGCCATGCCTTGCCGGAACGGGACTTCGGGGTCAGCTCCAGGGAGGCGATCTTCCCCAGGTTCAGCTTGGCGCGGGTCGCGGCGGTCAGCGGGACGCGGACCTCCTGTGCCCAGTACGAGCTGGTGCGGTCGGTGCCGGGCAGTCCGTCGACGCGTACGCTGCCCAGCTTGGCCCGCTTGCCCTTGGCGTCCTTGACGCTCACGTCGAACCGGGTGCCGCTGGTGTTCGGCGGTACGGCGATGCGCAGGGCGATGCTCTTGGCGCCCTTGACGGAGACCGGCTTCTTCGGGGTGACCCGGGCGATGGTGCCCGGCTTCTTCCAGTCCAGCGCGATCGCGCGGCGGCCGGCCTCGTGCTCCGGGCGCCACTGCGCGAAGTGCGGCGAGGAGCCGTTGACGTTGCGGCCGAGGCAGGCGGAGCGGCCGGGGGCGACGGCGTCGCAGAGCTTGGCGCCGCTGACCTTCAGCGGGCCCTGCGGGTCGTCGGGAAGGAAGCCCGCGTTCCGGTTGCCGCCGACCGCGTGGGTCAGGACCCGGGCGGGGTCGGCGGAGGGGGCGCGGCGGCCGGTGCCGTCGAGCAGCTGTCGTACGCGGTCGTCGCCGCCGACGAACAGCCGTGCGGCGGCGGCGATGTAGGTCGCGCCCGCCTTGTGCTGCTGGTTGGCGGAGAGCCGTCCGGCGGCGCCGGGCGAGCAGAGCGGGTCGCGTGCCTCGGGGTCGTGCCAGAAGTCGTCGTCGGCCGGGGCCTTGGCCTGGCCCGGGGTCCACTCGCTGTTGAAGTAGTTGTGGTTGGCGCCGACCATGTAGACCGAGCTGTGCAGGGCCTTGCCCCGGCTGACGCCCCGGGTGCCGTCCGTGTACACCTGGCCCTGGAGGTCGGAGACGTCACCGTCGCAGCCCGGCAGGATGGTGAGCGAGGGGACGTCGGGCACCGGGTTCTGGCCGAAGATGGTGGGGCCGATGTGGACGGTGCCGCGGATCTTCCAGCGGGCCTTGGACCGGTAGCCGTCCTGGGCGGCCGGCGGCTTGTACAGGCTGTCCATGACCGCGCGGTTGACGCCCTCGCCACCGCGCGAGTGCCCGACGAGGAGCACCCGGGAGAGGTCGGTCTTCGGCCCCTTGACGGCGGCGGGCGCGGAGGCGGGCTTGGCGGCCCAGTCGGCCCAGCGGCCGAGGTGGGTGCGGATCAGCGAGGAGCGGGCCTGCGCACCGCCGTCCTCGGCGTCCCAGTCCTGGCCGTTGATGCCGTTGGCGGAGATCGAGACGGTCACGTACCCCTGGGAGGCCAGCAGCTTCTGGTCGCGCAGATAGCCCCGGTGGCTGGGGATCACCTTGTAGCCCTTGGCGCAGGGCCAGTCGCCGGAGACCTCCTCCTTCTTGCCGGGGACGTAGCAGGTGGCGTGGCGGCCGTGCAGGAAGAGGGCGACCGGACGCTTGCCGGGGGCCTTCTTCGGGGCGACCACGACACCGCGCATCTCGACGGGTGCGGGGAAGCCGGGGAGCTTGACCGAGGGGAGGCTGTACTCGCCGGTGGTGGTGGCGTACTTGCCGGGCTTGCCGGGGTCGACGGTCCCCGCGGGCAGCTTGGGCGGGAGCTTGGGGGCCGGCTTCTTGGCCTTGCGGCTCGCGCCCTTGCCCGGGGCCTCGTCGAGCCGGCGCCCGGCCGCCTGGACCTGGAGCTCGTCCAGGTCGGCGGTGCGGACCGCGTCCATGGGGAGCCGGAAGGTCCGGCCGTCGTCCTGCGGTTCGGGGATGCCCACGAGTTCGCCGTCGGCGCGGAACTCCACGCGGGCGTCGCCCATGGGGACCGGCTCGGGGGCCCGCCACTCCAGGTGGTTCTGCCCGTTGTCGGCGGCGATGCGCCAGCCGGGCGGCAGCGCGTCTCCGGCCTCGGGCGATGCGGTGGCGGTGCGTATGTCCTGCGTCGCGGCAGCGGTGCGCGCGTCCGGCGGCACCGGGGCGGCGTACGCCCCCGTCGGCGCCACCCCCGCCACCGTCAGCACCGCTATCGCGGTGGCCCAGGCTTTCCGGCCACGTATCAAAGCTCCTCCTCAACCCTGTTCACTCGCGCACCCGTTCCGGTGGTCTGTTCCGGATCGAACGCGTTCTCGGACATCGAGACGGGGAGGCGGGGCTGTGGGTTGCCTCTGCGAGTGGAGTGATCGGCGGGCCGTGCGGGGCGCCGTGGCGATGGCAGGTCAGGGCGTGGCAGGGCGCATGGCAGCGCACGGTGGCGGACGGCAGCGGACGGCAGCGCTCTGCGGCGCACGGCAGGATGAGCGGCTCACCACGGCCCGCCCCTCGCGGAACGACGGCTCATGCGCCGGATCGCCTCCAGCGGGTACGGAGTCTCCCGGCTCCCCTGCTGGAGCTCGCGGAAGAAGTCCGCCATCACCACGGTGAGCGGCGCGTGGCGGGTGAGGATCGACGCGGCGGCGTCCGGGACCCCCGTGGGCCGCTCCCCCCGGGCGTACGCCCGCACCTGCGCCTCGCGGTCGTCCCTCCCGTACCCCTCATATCCGTGCAGGGCCGTGACCAGCCAGTTCACCAGGTAGCTGACGGTGTAGTCGCGGTCGTACGTCAGGTGCCGACGGAAGAAGTCGGCCTCGTCCGGGGACAGGGCGAACCGGGAGGAGAGCGCCAGGCCGTAGTCCGTGAAGAACAGGCGCCGCCCGTCGGTCAGGACGTTCTCGAAGTGGGCGTCGAAATGGAGGAGCCCGCGGCTGTTCATGAACGCGGTCCCCGCTGCCAGCTCCCGCTCCACCATCGCGCACGCCCGGTCGGCCCGCTCCCCTCCGGCCACCATCTGCCGCCCCAGCCACTGGTGCAGGTTCTGCGGGAGGTACTCCAGGAACAGCGCGATGCTCGCCGAGGAATGCCGGAGCCCCTCGATCCGGATACGTATCCCCGCTCCGCCGCCCCAGTAGGCGACAGCCCGTTCGACGTCGGCCAGTTCCTCGGGCAGGGGCGTCGAGTCCGGCAGTACGCGCCAGTGGTGGAGAAGCGGGAAACCGCCGTACTCCCCCGCGAGCGCCCAGTCCGTCGTCAGGGTGTGTACGGCGAGTTCTCGCCACGCCCCGAAGCCGGGGCTGCCGATGCCGTAATGGCAGAAGAGCGGCAGCGCGAACACGTTCGCCGTGGACCGGACGTTCCCGGGCCGCCGCTCCAGGTCGGTGAGGGGCACCCGCTTCACGAAGACCGGGGTCCCGGCGATCTCCAGCAGGGCCGACTTTCCGCCGATACCGGACCCGAGCGGCTCGGCCGTGCCGACGAGTTCGCCCAGGGCTCGATCGTCGTACCGGGCCAGAGTGGCGGAGACAGCGCGGTGGGCGGCGGAACGTGAACTGCGTTCTGCACCAGGGGACTTCGGCATGACAGGGACCTCTGAGTCGGGATGAGCGTCGGGGCAGGTAGGTCGGGGAGACCGATCTGCGGCTGAGCGACGGCCGCAGACTCCATGTGTACGACACCGGCGAGGTCACCTCCGAAGACGGCAGCGGCTGGGGCAGCGAGGGCGGCCGGGGGCCTGGTCGCCTTCTGGCACGACGGCACGCCCCCCACCACCACCCACCCCCGTACGGCCGCGCGCCCCGCGCCCCGGGACCCCACCTGAGGGACGATGGCGGGGTCGCGCGCCCAGCCGCCCCCGTCAGCGGTGCGGCACCGGCACGGAACCCGGCGTGCCGAGACCGGAACCATCCCCAACCTCCCGGCAACCGTTGCACTCCCGTCACTCGAACGGCACACCCCCACATCAACCTCATCTCATATCTGAGATAACCTGCGGCCATGTCAGACGACTACCTCGCACGCATCGGCAAGCTCATCCGTGACGCCCGGCAGCACCGGGGCTGGACACAGACGCAGCTGGCCGAGGCGCTCGGCACGAGCCAGAGCGCCGTCAACCGCATCGAGCGCGGCAACCAGAACATCAGCCTTGAGATGATCGCCCGTATCGGTGAAGCCCTCGACAGTGAGATCGTGGCGCTCGGTTACTCCGGGCCCATGCATCTGCGGGTCGTCGGCGGCCGCCGGCTCTCCGGCGCCATCGACGTCAAGACCAGCAAGAACGCCTGCGTCGCGCTGCTGTGCGCCTCGCTGCTCAACAAGGGCCGGACCGTCCTGCGCCGGGTCGCCCGGATCGAGGAGGTCTTCCGGCTCCTGGAGGTGCTGAACTCCATCGGGGTGCGCACCCGCTGGATCAACGACGGCGTGGACCTGGAGATCGTGCCGCCCGCGCAGCTGGACATGGCGGCGATCGACGCCGACGCCGCGCGCCGCACGCGCTCCATCATCATGTTCCTGGGCCCGCTGCTGCACCGGATGGAGCAGTTCACCCTCCCGTACGCGGGCGGCTGCGACCTGGGCACCCGCACGATCGAGCCGCACATGATCGCGCTGCGCCGGTTCGGCCTGGAGATCGCCGCCACGGAGGGGCTGTACCACGCCCAGGTGGATCGCTCGGTCGCCCCCGGCCGACCCATCGTGCTGACCGAGCGCGGCGACACCGTGACCGAGAACGCCCTGCTGGCCGCCGCCCGCCACGACGGCACGACGGTCATCCGCAACGCCTCCTCCAACTACATGGTCCAGGACCTGTGCTTCTTCCTGGAGGCGCTGGGCGTACGGGTCGACGGCGTCGGCACGACGACGCTCACCGTACACGGGGTCCCGCAGATCGACGTGGACGTGGACTACTCCCCCTCCGAGGACCCGGTCGAAGCGATGAGCCTGCTGGCCGCCGCGGTGGTGACCGAGTCCGAACTCACCATCCGCCGGGTGCCGATCGAGTTCCTGGAGATCGAGCTCGCGGTCCTGGAGGAGATGGGCGTCGACTGCGACCGCACCCCGGAGTACGCGGCCGACAACGCCCGCACCCGGCTGGTCGACCTGACCGTGCGGCCCTCCAAGCTGGAGGCGCCGATCGACAAGATCCACCCGATGCCGTTCCCCGGCCTCAACATCGACAACGTGCCGTTCTTCGCGGCCATCGCGGCCGCCGCGCACGGCCAGACCCTGATCCACGACTGGGTCTACGACAACCGCGCGATCTACCTCACCGACCTCAACCGCCTGGGCGGCCGCCTCCAGCTCCTCGACCCCCACCGCGTCCTGGTCGAGGGCCCCACCCGCTGGCGCGCCGCCGAAATGATGTGCCCGCCCGCCCTGCGGCCCGCCGTGGTGGTGCTGCTGGCGATGATGGCGGCCGAAGGCACCTCCGTACTGCGCAACGTCTATGTGATCAACCGGGGTTACGAGGAGCTGGCGGAGCGGCTCAACTCAGTGGGCGCGCAGATCGAGATCTTCCGGGACATCTGATATACGCGTGCCGCCGGTGCCTCGTCGGGCCGGCGGCTTGCGCCTCGTCTCGTCCCATCCTGGGTGCCCGGCGGCCGGGGCGCCTCCTCATGGGGTGCCCCGGGCAAGAACTACACTCGGGCCCCCTCCGCTGCGCGGGACTCCGAGCCCGCCTCGCGGGACGAC
Source organism: Streptomyces sp. NPDC059452 (assembly GCF_042750035.1). NCBI lineage: Bacteria > Bacillati > Actinomycetota > Actinomycetes > Kitasatosporales > Streptomycetaceae > Streptomyces > Streptomyces sp. NPDC059452. The sequence continues at coordinate 116,493 of NZ_JBHYVE010000024.1, read as the reverse complement.
GGCCAGAGAAGAAGGACGGGAACCCATGCCGCCCACCCAGCCGCGACAGACCGATGAGCGCGTCACCAGTACGGTCTACCGGCACCGGTTGCCCGAAGTCCTTTGCTCCACCACCGAGTTGCCGTCCGTGCAGTACGCGGACCGGTTCACCCTGGCGACCGGTGCCGCTGAGGGCACCACCGCCGAGACGTGGGCCAGGGCCCTGTTCGGGGACGTGCCCGACCTCGGGGAGAGGATCGTCTGGCAGGGCGTGCTGGGGCTGCGGCTGGCCTCCGGGCGGGCCCCGGGAACGCTGGCCGGGTGGCGGGTGGTGGCCCGGGACGAGCGGGTGATCCGCTTGTGGGCCCAGTCATGGTTCATCGCCTGCGAACTGGTCGTGGAGCGCGGTGACGCCGAGGTGTCGCTCACGACCCTCATGCACTACCGGCGCCGACTGGGCCGTACGGTGTGGACCCCGACGTCCGCCGTCCACCGGAGGCTCGCCCCGGGCCTGCTCCACGACGCCGAGGCACGCGTCTGAGCCGACGGGCCTTGCGCCGGGCCTTGCGCCGGGGCATCGGGGGCGGCTGGCAACGGGGTCAGGTTTCCGTCGTCGCTCTCAGCCTCGCCGTACAGGCCGTGGCTCCACTACGCGTTGACGCTCGTCCAGATGGCGCGGGAAACGGCCGCCGGTTCCGGCGCGCCCAGGCGGAGGCGTCCCGTCGTACGGAGTGAGTGACCGCCCGGGACCTTGATGAAGGTGGTGAGGCGCGGGCCGGTCAGGGGGCGCTTCGGCAGAGCGGGAGCCCGCGCGGGGTCGGGGCGGAAGTCGAAGAAGCGGCGGATCAAGCCATGCACATCTCTTGTGGATTGGTATGGACCAATGCCATCCTGCTGACACGGGACATCGCCCCAACTCGCCCCATTTGGTGTGCTGTTACCGGAAAGCCTCAAGAACTGCCGTACTGCTTCACCTATATGGGAGTGAGCACCTATGCCCTCTGCCCGGCGCCGCCTCGCCGCAGCCTCCGTTGTCGCGTCCGCCGCGACCTTCCTGTCCCTGACGCCTTCGCCCGCGAGCGCGCACGGCTCCGTCTTCGGCCCGGTCAGCCGGGTGAGTGCCTGCTTCGCCGAGGGTCCGGAGGCCCCGAAGTCCCAGGTCTGCAAGGACCTGGTCGCCGATTCGGGGACCCAGCCGCTCTACGACTGGAACGAGGTGAACATCGCCAACGCCGACGGCAGGCACCAGGAGATCATTCCTGACGGGAAGCTCTGTTCCGCCAATCGCGAGAAGTACCGTGCCCTGGACTGGGCCCGCACCGACTGGCCCGCCACGGCCGTGGCCGCGGGCTCCTACGACTTCAACGTGCGTGTCACCGCACCCCACTTGGGCACGATGACGATGTACATCACCAAGGAGGGCTTCGACCCGACGCAGCCGCTGAAGTGGTCGGACCTGGACCCGACGCCGGTGGGCACGTACGCCACGCCCCGTACCAGCGACAACGGTTACTACAACTTCACCGGCGCCCTCCCCGACCGTACGGGCCGCCACATCGTCTACAAGGTCTGGCAGCGCCACGACAGCCCCGAGGCGTTCTACGGCTGCTCCGACGTCACCTTCGGCACGGCCGCCGCGGCCAAGGCCAAGGCTCCGACCGAGAGCAAGATCGAGGCGGGTACGGAGCAGTCGTCCGTCAGCCACCACGGCCACGGCGGGGACGAGCAGCCGCCCGCACTGGTCTCCGCCTCCTCGCAGCCCGTCGGCTCCCCGCTGGCGAGCAGCATGGCCTGGGCCGGAGGCGCCGCCCTGTTCGCGGTGGGCGCCCTGCTCTTCGGCCGCAACCGCCGCCGGGAGAGCTGAGCCCCCGGCTGCCCAGCTCCCCGCACCACCTCGCCTCCGGCCGGGGCCCCGCAGACAGCGGGCCTCGGCCGGAGGTCCGTCGGTCGTAGAGCCCCCGGTCGGAAGGCCGTCGGTCCGAGGCCGTCGGTCCGAGGGCCCCCGGCCCGTACGTACGCCTGCGAAATCCCGCCGGAACCACGGGAACTGTGGCCCGTGGTCACCCGACTACTGGGGCGTGGGTGGCGGACACCCGTCGCCCCGCACGGCTCGGGGCCAGGGAAAGGGGCGGGATGGGCGGGCTGGATGTACGCATGAGGGGGGTGGGCTGCCGGCACGGGCGCGTCGAGGCGGTGTCCGAGGTCGATCTGGAGATCGCCGCCGGTGAGCGCGTGGCACTGACGGGCACCAACGGCTCCGGCAAGACCACCCTGCTGCGTGCGGTGCTCGGCCTGCACCACCAGGTGACCGGCTCGATCGCGGTCGGCGGCCGGGAGACCGGCTCCCCCGCCGAGTGGGCCTGGCGGCGCCGGGCCTGCGCCTGGATTCCCCAGAAGCCGGCGGCGGGCCGGTTCCCCCTGCTCGGCGCCGAGTTGCTGGCCAGCAGTACGGCGCCGAGGGAGGCGGGCGAGGCCGCCTCCCGGCTCGGTGTCGGGGAGCTGGTCGGGCGTCCTCTGCACACGTTCTCCGGCGGCCAGCTCCAGCGGATGTACCTGGCCCGGGCGATCGGCTGCGTCGCGGCGGGCGCACAGGTGCTCCTGGCCGACGAGCCCACCGCCGCCCTGGACTTCGACGGCCAGGAGGAGGCCGCGGACGTCCTCACCTCGCTGCCCGTCACCCTGGTCGTGGTGACCCACGACCGGGCGCTGGCGGACCGCTGCGACCGCGTCCTGGAGATGGCGGCGGGCCGGCTGCGGGAGGTCCGGTGACCGCCGTCCACCTCGCCACCGCCGATCTGGGTGAGCTGCTTCAGCTGATGCCCGTCCAGCGGGCCGGCCTCGCCCTGCTCCTCGCGGCGGTCGGCCTGCCCGTCATCGGGGTGGTCATCGTCGGGCTCGACATCATGCCGGTCCGGTTCGCGATGATGCACGTGGCCCTGTTCGGCATCGCGGTCGGGCTGCTCACCGGTCTGGACCCGATGCTCTGCGCGCTCGTCGCCTGTGCGCTCGCCGGGGTCTCGGTCGCCCCACTGGCCCGTACCCCGGACGGGCTGTCCGGAGCCATGGGGCTGCTGATGAGCCTGGCCATCGCCGCCGCACTTCTGCTGCTCGCCGTCTCGGGGGTCAACGCGTCCGGGGCCTTCGCCCTGCTGTGGGGGTCGATCCTCTCCGTCTCCACGTCCGACCTCGTCGTGCTCGGCGCGCTGGCCGTCGCCGTACCCGGTCTGTTCTGGTGGCGGCGGCGCGACATCGGCCTGCTCCTCCACGACCGCGAGCTCGCCCAGTGTTCCGGGGTCCCCGTCCGCGTACTGACCGCGGTCCTCCTCGTCCTCGTCGCCGTCGCCGTCGCCGGGGCGATCAAGCTCACCGGCGCCCTCCTCGTCGACGCGCTGACGCTGCTGCCCGCGCTCGCCGCCCGTCGGCTGGGCACCTCGCTGAAGTCGATCACCTTCTGGGCGATCGGTATCGGGGTCGTCGTCAACACGGCCGGCTTCCTGCTGGCCCTGTGGCTGGACTGGCCGCCCGGCCCCGTACTCGTCCTGACGGCGGGGGCCGTGGTCCTCGCCGTGCACTTCATACCCGAACGGAGAATCAGCTCATGGCGCGCACCCGCGTCCGTATCACTTCCCTCCTCGCACTGAGCGCGGTACTCGGACTCGTCACCGGCTGCGGAGACAGCGGCGATCCCAAGTCCTCCGGCGCCCCGGGCGCCGCGAAGGGCAAGCCCGTGGTGGTCGTGACCACCACCTGGGAGGGCGCGTTCGCGAAGGCCGCCGGGGCCGAGGACATCAAGGTCATCGTGCCGCAGTCCGTCCACCACGCCCCGGACTACGACCCCAAGCCCTCCGACCTCGCCGCCGTCGCGGCGGCGGACTTCGTGCTGTACGCGCCCTTCGAACCGTACGCGGCGAAGATCAAGGAGGCGGCAGGCTCCGGGGCGGAGCTGGTCGAGGTCAACCTCGACAACGACCCCGCCAAGGTCACGGCGGAGGTCGAGAGACTCGGGGCGCTCTTCGGTACGGAGGACGCCGCGACGAAGTGGAAGGCCGGGTTCAAGACCGAGTACGACCGGCTGAACCAGGACGTCCGGGCCGCGTGGCCCGGCGGCAAGGCCCCCTCCGTCGTCTCCCAGGTCTTCACCGCCTGGGCTGCGGAGCTCGCGGGTGCCACCGTGGCGGGTACGTACGGGCCGGAGGCGGTGACACCGGCGCAGCTCGCCGAACTCTCCTCCAAGAAGCCGGACTTGGTGCTGGACAACGCCCATATGTCGACCGGGACGGTGCTGCCGGACTCCGGCGCCGAGCAGGTCGGTATCGTCAACTACCCGGGCGACGAACTGGACTTGCTGTCCGTCTACCGCGACGCGGCGGCCGGGCTGAAGAAGGCCATGGGCGCCTCCTGACCGCCCCACCCCCACGGGGCCCGGCAGCCACCAAGAGCTGCCGGGCCCCCTCCGTCATCCGGCCTGGGTGAGCGGCGCGCCCCCGGGGACAGCGCGCCGAGCCTGCCGATCGCTCTCCGTCAGGCGTTCCCTCAGGGCGGCCCGGTCGGGCTTGCCCGCGGGCGTCAGGGGCAACTCCCCCACCACGAGCAGCCGTTCGGGGTGTTTGCGCCGCTCAAGACCCCGGGCCGTCAGATGGTCGCCCAGGACGTCCAGCGTGGGAGCCTGCGGGCCGCGCGCGACCACGCAGGCCGCCAGCCGCTCGCCCATCAGGGGATCGGGGACGCCCACGCACAGCACGTCGCGGACCTGCGGGTGGGAGCGGAGTTCGCGTTCGACCTCGGCCGGGCTGATGTTGGCACCGCCGCGTATCACGATGTCCTTCAGCCGTCCGACGACATGCAGGACCCCGTCCGCGTCGAGGCGGCCGAGGTCTCCGGTGCGTACCCAGCCGTCGGGGGTGCGGTAGCGGGCGTCGAGGTCGGGGGCGCCCACGTAGCACAGCGGTGTCATGGGCCCCCGGGAGACGATCTCGCCGGTCTCGCCGTCGGGCAGGGGTTCGTGGGTCGCGGGGGCAACGATGCGGATCTCGGCGACCCGGGGGTCGGGGCGGCCCGCCACGATCCCCGACACGCTGGTCGGGGGAACCGTACTGCCCAGTCCCGTATGGCAGTTGACGCCGTCTGCGGAGCCGTAGAGGTTGACCACGGGGCAGCCGAAGACCTCGGCGGCGGCGCGGGCGGTGGTCTCGTCGAGCGGGGCGCCGCCCAGGACCAGCGCGGTGGGGGCGGGCAGTCGTTCGCCCGTCCCGTCCAGCCGCTCCAGCATCATGCGGACCGCCGTGGGGACACCGAGGACATGGGTCGGCTCGTGTTCGCGGATCGCCGCGAGGGCGGCCTCGGGCGTGAAGTGGTCGAGCAGGACCAGTGTGCCGCCGTGCCGGGCGAGGGTGACGGCGGTGCCGTTGGACCCGAAGGCGGAGGCTAGGGGTACGAGGAAGAGGCAGCGCGGCGGTCTTCCGTCGGGGACGAGTGAGGCGAGGAAGTTGCCGCGCCCGCCCGCCAGCGCGTTGTGCGAGTAGGCGATCATCTTCGGCTCGGCCTCGGAGCCGGAGGAGACCAGGATGCGTACGGCGCTGTCGGGATCGGGGCGGGCGGGAACGAACCCGCCGGGGTCGCTCCGCAGGAGTTCCGCCCAGGGGACCGTCCCCTCGGGTGCGGTGCCGGGCCCGACCGCCACCACGTCGCGGAGGAAGGGAAGTTGCGGGGAGAGAGCCAGCAGGTCGGCCGCGTGGGAGAAGCCGCGGTGGTCGACCGGGGCGATGACGGCGACGGCCTCGGCCCGGCCGAGCAGGGACTCGGCCTCGCGCGGGCCCCGGCCCACGGGGAAGGGGAGGGCGACGGCGCCGAGGGCGGCGAGGGCCAGATCGGCGATGACGGCGTTGCGGTTGTCGGGCAGCTGCACGCCGACCACGTCGCCCTCGCGTATGCCGAGGGCTCTGAGCCCGGTGGCCAGACATCGGACCTTGCGGTCCAGGGCGGTGTAACAGAGCTTGCCCTTGGCGTCCAGGACGGCCGTGCGGTGCAGGTCGGCGATCTGGCGGGCCCGGAAGAGGCTGTAGAGGTCGAGTCCGGGGCAGGTTCCGTCGACCACCCAGGACCGGCGGAGTTCGGCGGGCAGCAGATCGTTCAGGGCGACGGTCATGCGAAGCTCCAGGGGTCGGGAACGGCGGGGGCACCGTGCGCGTCACGGCTGATGGCGCCCGGGAAGCGCACGTCGTGGTGGAGGGCGGAGAGGTCGGTGGTGACGGCCGTGGCGGCGAGGCCCCGCTCCTCCAGCAGGGCCAGGGCGTCGGGGGTGGAGAGCTCGCGCAGGTCGTACGAGGAAGCGGCCCGGGCGCTCGCGTCGGAAGGGGCGACCCAGCCGTCGGCCGTCGGCAGCGGGTGCCGGAAACCTGCGGGCCGCCGGGCGTTCTTCCCGGTGGCCGCCCGCCGGAGCGCGGGGCCGGTCAGGGTGTCGGCGGCGCCGAGGAGCGAGGAGTCCACCCGCACGCCGCGGCCGGTGCGTTCGCGGAGCAGCAGCCCCGCGAGGACGGCTTCGGTGCCGTGCAGCCCGCCGAGCACATCGAGCAGGGTCATCAGCGACGGGGCGGGCGCCTCGCCCTCCGGACGGACCGCCTCGCCCACCCCGGTGCGGGCCTGCACCATGAAGTCGGTGCCCATGGGGGCGTCCTGGAGCCGGCCGGCCCAACCGCTCGTGTAGGCGTAGACCAGGGCGGGGTTGACGGGGGCGAGGTCGTCGGCGTCGAGGCCGAGGTGGGCGGCCTTGCCCGGCGCCCAGTTGTGCAGGAAGACATCGGCTTCGGCGGCCAGTTCGCGCAGGCGGCGCCGGTCGCCCGCCGCCTTGATGTCGATCTCCACGGCCTTCTTGCCCCGGTTGAGGGCGAGCCAGCGGGCCGACGTCCCGGAGCAGGCGGGGGGCATGCCCCGCAGCGGATCGCCGCCCGGGGGCTCAATCCGGATGATCTCGGCCCCCAGCAGGCCGAGGAGGTGGGCGGCCAGGGGTGCCTGGATGCGCCGGCCCGCCTCCAGGACGGTCAGCCCGGCGAGCGGCCGGGCGGGAGAGGGCAGGGCCGCATCGCGGTAACTCTCGGGCACAGTGAGCCTGGAGGGCACGGCCGCCTCACGAGAACTCTCCCGCGCGGTGAGCATGGCCGCATCGCGGGACCCCTCCCGCGCAGTGCGTCTGGAGGGTGCGGCCGACTCGCGGTAACTCTCCTGCCCAGCAAGGCTGTTGAGTGTCCGCAGCGACCAGGGCGCCGAGCCGTCGGCCTCCAAGGCCCGCTCCCCCAGGGTCCGTAGGACGCAGACCTCCGCGCCGGAGTCCGCTGCCGCCTGCCGGATGCGTGGGAGGGGGTGCGCCCGGGTCACGGCGTGGAGGGCCTCGGGGAAGGGGGCGCAGGCGGTGGCGTAGCGGAACTGGAACGGCCGCCACCCGGCCTGCATCGCGTCGGCCGGGGCCTCCAGGGCCCGCCAGAACGCGGCCCAGGCTTCCGGGTCGAGGGTCTCCAGCTCGAACAGCACGCCTTCGGCCGAGGTGAAGGGCGGTCCTCCCGGGGCGAGTTCGGTGGATTCGCCCTCGTCGGCACCGGATGCGGCCAGGTACTGGGAGACGGCGAGCAGCCCGGCCCGGTCCGCCCGGACGGTCAGGTGCGCGGGCCCGGCACCCCGAGCCTGCCCGACCAGACCGGCGAGCAGCCCCTGGACGGTGAGGACGGCGGTGGCCGTCGCCACGTAGTCGACGGCCAGGCCCCGGGGGCTTCCGTCACGCCGGCCGTGCACCGCCATGATGCCGGTTGCCGCCTGCACGGTCGCCTCGTCGACGAGCCCGTTCGCGGGGTGGGCCCAGGTGACGGTGGCACCGGCCGGTTCGAAGCCTCCGCCGGTGAGGGTGATACGACCCGAGGGCTCCTGATTATCCGTCACATCGGGTCTCGCACCGAGCAATCTCAGGTGCCGGGCCACGACTTCGGTCAGTTGCGGGGGCCCTGACGCACCGAAACCCAGTGTGTCGAGCGGCCGGACCGTCTGCGTGGTGGTGGGAAACGCCATGCCTCTCCTCTCCCGGCGCGGCGGTGGCCGTCGCCCAGGTCGAAAACGGGACGCGGGAACTCGGAGAGGTGCTGACCCGACCAGTTCCACAGACAGAGAGTCGGACAGCAGTTCCCACGAGTTCCCGGGAATGAGGAGGAATACGGTGAAGAATGCGGCCATCGCCCCCATCGGGCCGGATCAACCCGAAGCGGATGAGGCGGAGTTGAGGGAGAGGATCGACACCTTCGTCCGTACGCGGGTGATCCCCGCCGAACCGGTGCTCGACGCGGGGGGAGGCAACGCGACCGCCGCCCTGGCGGAGTTGCGGGCAGCGGCACGCACCGCCGGGCTGTGGGCCCTGCCGCTCCCCGCGGAGCTGGGCGGCGGCGGCCTGCCCTTCCGTACGTACGCGGCGCTCGCCGAGGCCGAGGGTGCCAGCGACCACGGCCCCGCCGCGCTGGGCTCGGCCGCGCTGCTCGACGTCACCATGCTGACCCGCCACGGCTCCCCCCGGGTCCGCGAAAAGTATCTGGAGGGGCTGGTCGCGGGCGGACTGCGCAGCTGCTACGCGATGACCGAACCCGGTGTACCGGGCACCGCCCCGCTCCTCACCGGGACCCGGGCCGAGGCGCGGCCCGACGGCAACTGGCTTGTCAGCGGCCGCAAATGGTTCACCTCCGGCGCGGCCGACGCCGACCTCGTCACGGTGCTGGCCCGCACCGGAGGGACGGCACCCGACCGTGACGGGCTGGCCCTGTTCGTCGTGCCGACCGGTTCACCCGGGTTCCGCGTCGTACGCGAACTGCCCGTACTCGGGGCCACGGGCCAGTACGAGATCGAGCTCGACCGGGTCCTCGTCCCCGCCGACCACCTCCTCGGTACGGGAGGCGACGCGCTGGCCATCGCGGGCGAACGGCTCGCGCTCGGCCGCACCCTGCGCTGTCTGCGCTGGCTCGGCCAGGCCCAGCGGGCTTTCGACCTCATGTGCGAACGTGCCGCCACCCACGGCGGATCGCACGGGCCGCTCGCCGGTCACCAACTGGTCCAGCAGCACGTCTTCGACGCGCTCCTCGCCCTGCGCACCACCCGCCCCCTGGTGCACGAGGCGGTGGCGCTGATCGCGGCGGGAGAGGACGCCCGTACGGAGGTGGGGCTGGCGAAGGTCGCCGCCGCCCGGATGCTCCAGCGGGTCACGGACTCCGCCATCCAGGTCCACGGCGCCGCCGGGCTCGGCCCCGACACCGCGCTGCCGTCCCTGTTCCGGGGCGGGCGGGCGGCCCGCATCCTGGACGGCCCGGACGAACTGCACATCACCTCGGTGGCCGCCCGGGTCCTGCGCGGCTACGACCCGGGGAACAGTTCCCCTATACGCGGGTGATGTCGACCAGCCCGTCGAGCGCGGCCAGCCCGAGGGCCAGGAAGAAGTCGCCCCAGATCAGTTCATGGCGGACCGCGACGCCCTGGGCGGCGTCGTAGCAGCCGTCCAGGAGCATGCCCGCCGGACGCCCGGAGCCCGGCCCGGTGAGATGGTCCTCGGCGAGACGCTTCAGGACCGCCTCGGCCCGGAGCGAACACAGCGCGGCCCGGGGCACCCCGGCACGCGCCAGCTTGAGCAGCGCGACAGCGGTGACGGCGGCGGCCGAGGTGTCCAGCACCGGCTGCGGCGAGGACGCGTGATCGGGCGGGACGAGTGGCCCCGTCAGCGCCTCCGTCCGCGTCAGGAGCTGCTCGGCGGCGCGGGTGAGCCGCTCCGGCCGCCGCCCGGCCACCTCCGGGCACAGCAGCGCGTCGGCCACGGCCAGCAGCATCCACGCCTCGCCCCGGCTCCACCCCGGTGCGGGGTCCGGGCAGGGGTGCCATCCCGTCGCCGCGTCGAACCGCCAGGCAGGCCGGGGCCGGCCGCCGCTGTCGGCGTGCTCCTCGTGCTCCTCGTGCTCCTCGCCGAGGAAGAGGCAGAGGTGCCGGTGCAGATGGGCCGCCGCCACGGCCGGTCCCTCGCCGCCGGTCCGGGCCAGGAGCGGCACCAGGCCCGGTACGCCGTCGGCCCGGGCCAGCAGCCGGGGCCCGCCGAACGCCGCGCCCCAGGGCACGGTCCCGGACTCGGGGTCGTACGAAGCGAGGCAGGCCCGGCCCGCCGCTTCCTGGAGCGCGTCGGCTTCCTCCGTATCGAAGGCCAAAGCCGTCGCGTACCAGAGGATCAGCCCCCGGGTGGCGGTGTCTGCGGTCGCCCAGGGCGCCAGGCGGGCCGTGCACCGGGCGGCGGCGGACCGGTCCGCCGCACTCCCCGTAGCGCGGGCCCGCAGCCACAGCAGTCCGGCCCAGAAGCCACCGGTCCACGAGCCCCGGCCGGTCGTCGTCCAGCGCCCGTCACCGGGGTCGGCGTACAACGGGAAGCGCTCGCCGACCTCGGCCTCGGTCACCGTCACCCGGCCGAGGACGGCGGCGAGGGCGCGGCCGGGCCAGGCGTCGCCGGTGGTCATGCCGCCTTCTCCGCCCGCGCACGCCGGTCCCGTACGCACCAGAGGAAGGCGACCGCTCCGGCCACGGCGAACTCCGCCGCCACGAGCGACCAGCCCGCCCCGTACCGGCCGCTCCCCGCGAGCAGGCCGAACAGGGGCGGCCCCACGGCGAACCCGGCGAAGAACCCGGCCGCGACGAGCGCCGAGTCCGTCCCGGCCCGGCCGGGCGCGGCACGCTGCATGACCAGCACCATCGACACGGCGTTGCCGGAGACCGCGAACACCCCGATGGCGACGGCCCCGGCCCACACCAGCGGCACCGCGAGGAGCCCGCCCGCCAGCAGGGCCACCGCACCGACCGCACCGCAGGCCAGCAGGCCCGGAAGCCACTCGGCCCGGCCCGGGACGGCCACCTTCGACCAGCCGATCCGGCCGAGGATGCCCGCCACCCCGAGGACGGCGACGAGAGCACCGGCCAGGGTGGGGCCCATCCCCAGGCGGTCCGCCCCGTACAGGGCGAGGTAGGTGTTCACGGAGGCGATACCGGCTCCCAGGAACAGGGAGAACCCCGCCAGCCAGGCCACCATGCCCCGTGGAACGTACGAGGCCGGGGCGGGCGCGGCCGCTGCCGCGGGCGGGTCCGCGGGCAGCGCGCGGAGCGCCCACACCCCGGCGAGCAGGGCCACCCCGGCAGCGGTCCACACGGCACCGCGCCAGCCGAGTCCGCCCGCGAGTGCGGCCAGCGGGAGCCCGGCGGCGAACGCCCCCAGCTGCACACCGGACTGTTTGAGACCGGTCACCGCACCCCGCCGGTCCGGCCGGACCGTGGCCAGGATCGCCTTGTTGGTGGCCGGGTTGGCCAGCGCCTGCGGTATCCCCCCGAGCGCGACGGCCCCCAGCAGCAGCCCCACACCGGGGGCGGCCCCGATGAGCGCGAGCGCGAGGGCGGAGATCAGGAACAGAAACACCAGCGCACGCCGGGGCCCGATACGGTCCACCATCCGCCCCCCGCTCGGGGAGAGCACGGCGGCCGTCCCGAAGCCGACCGTGGCCGTCAGCCCCAGCACGGCGGGCGAGAGGTCCAGCGCCTCGACCATGCGCGGGCCCAGGGCACCGATCAGGAACAACTGCATCATCGAGAACGCCATGGCGCAGGTGAGCAGGGCAGTCACGGTGCGGGACTCCCGGTCCCGCGCACCCGGCGCCGTCGCCGCCGCCGTCTTCCTCTCCGCCACCACAGAAGTCTCCGTTCCTCGCGCGGAAATGACAGCCTGTCGAGAAGACAGTCGGATGAACCGGCGTGCTGGTTCCCTGCCGCCTGCGCTGCGCCGCACTCCACTGCACTGCACTGCACTGCACACGTATGGAAAGACGATGGTATGCGCACAGGAACAGGCCCGGGGCCGACGCGCGTTGCGCCGGTCCCGGGCAGTGCCGTGTCGAGTCGAGTCGAGTCGGAGGGGCTGAAGGTCAGTACGTCGTCGTGACCGTGGCTCCGGTGAAGGTGGTGGCGGCGTGCAGGCTTATGTAGTGGGTGCCTGCGGGTGGGTTGGTGACGGTCAGGGTGTGGGTGTTGCCGGGGCCGGTGGCGCGGCTGGTGTGGGAGGTGGTGGTGGCCCAGGCGGAGGCGTTGTAGTAGAGGTCGGCGTCGCCGGTGGATCCGGTGGTGGTGATCTTCAGCTGGGCGGTGCCGGCCGGGACGTACAGGTAGAGGTAGGCGTAGTTGCCGGTGGTGGCGGAGAGATTGCTGCGGCCGCAGTTCTTGCCCAGGGTCCGCGGGTCCTCGCCGGTGCACTCGGTGACGGCGGGGCCGCCCTCCCCGCAGTCACCGGCCGCGCATCCCGCCAGCCAGGTCCGCCAGTCGCTGTCGTAGCGGGTGCCGATGGTGGTGGTGAGGTGGGTCCGGGCGGCGTTCCACTCGCCCGCTCGGTAGTGGCCGAGCACCCGGTCCATGTCGGCGGGGTGCTTCTCCAGCATGTACCGGGCGGCGAGGTAGCCCCAGCGGTAGACGCGCGTGGTGTCGTGGCTGTAGTCGGTGCTGAACAGGGTGCTCAGGGCGTAGGTGCCCCGGCCCGCCTCGGTCATCGCGGCGGTGTAGGGCAGGTCGCGGTAGGAGTAGGAGATGTACTCGGCGAAGCCCTCGACCCACCAGACGGTGGGGGTGGTCATGTTGGCGGCGAAGTCGCCGTACATGTTGAAGCGGCCGTCGAGGTAGTGGGTGTACTCGTGGTTGAGGTTCCAGATCTGGAACTCCGGCCGCAGCCACTCCGCCTCGTAGGCGATGAAGCGGGGCTGGTTGCCCACGGCGGCGGGGTTGCCCTCCAGGTACATGCCACCGTTGTTGGTGTCGATGCCGTACATCGCCCCGGCGTACGTCTGGTAGTCGGCGCTGGAGTCGTACGCCACCACCTCCAGGGTGGTGTTGTGGTCGTCGGCGACCGGGCCGTTGTCCCGTGCGATCCGGTGGAAGTGGGCGTCCTGCCCCAGCAGGCTGGTGCAGTTCGCGCTCAGCTCGGCGGATGTCATCTGCTGGGCCAGGATGCGGATGCTGGGACTGCAGGTGTGACGTACCGGCAGGACCTCGCGCTTGAGGCGTTCCTGCAAGTCGCAGATGCCGTACGCGGAACAGTTCGCCCGGTCGTAGTAGTCGGCCATCTCCGCTATGCCCACCCACAGTTGAGCCGTGGGTCCGGTGATGGCGCTCCGGCCCAGCAGTTCGGTGGCCAGGGGACGAACCGTGGCGCGCAGGCTCGCGTGCTGGAGGAAACGGGCCAGCTCCCGACCGGCGTTGGAGGTCAGGTAGGCCCGGTCGCCGCCCAGCAGGGAGAGGTGGTCGGCGGCGAAGCGGTGCAGGGCGTCGACGACGCTCGGGTCCGCCTCGACCGCTCGGACGAACTCGGGTGAGTAGTGGCCCCGGAAGGTCACCGTGTACACGTTGTTGGCCGCGCCGAGCATCCGGGAGTACGCGTTCCAACTGGAGTCGTAATCCGCCAGCAGCCGCTTGACCACGTACAGGTAACGGGCGTTCTCCTCGGCGCTGTCGATCAGGATGACCGCCTCGCCCAGCGTCTCGCCGTTGTCGTCGTTGACGTCGCGTGAACGGGGGCTCGCGAAGAAGGTGTCCAGGGCCGAGCGGATGGCGGTGCGCAGGCTGCTGCCGTACGGTCCGACGGCGTCCGGGTGGTACCAGTGCACGTAGTACCCGGCCCGGAGGAAGAGCACGAGCTGCGGGGTGCCGGTGCTCGCATCCCCGGGGTAGTAGGCGGAGTTGTCGCGCAGGGCGTGGGCGACGGTCGTCATCTGGCTTTCACGGAAGGCCAGTCGGGCGTTGTTGCCGGTCAGGCCGAACAGGGTGTTGACGCACGCGGTGGTGGACGCCTTGATCTGCCGCACCAGTTCGCTTCCGGTACGGCTGGTGAAGTCGGCCGGATCGCATGCGGCGGCGGCCTTCGCCGTACCCTTCGCGGCCGCGGCCGGCTCGTGCGGGGCGTCGTCGTGGCCGTGGCTGTAAGCCACTCTGAGCGGGGACTTGTCGGCGTTCAGCGGGGGGAGTTGAGGTGCCTTGAGCCGTTCCTTTGCAGCATGACCGGCCTCCGAGGTCGGCGACTGCTGCGCCTGCGGCGCGGGGTCGGCCGTCGCGCCGGGGGCGGCCGTCGCGTCGGAGGCGGGCGTCACGTCGGGGCGGGACGGCTGGGACGCGTTCGATGCCGTGGCGGCCGGTGGGGAGTCCGGCTGCGCCTGGGCCGGCTGCGCGAGCAGCGCGACGCCCATCACCCCGGCCAGAGCCAGGGGCAGAACGGCACCCACACCTCGGCGGACGAGTGTGGTTCTCACGTGTTTCCTCCCATGAGGGATCGGGGCACGCGCATGCGTGACCGATGGGATGGACAGGGCGTGGACCGGGGGTGTTGTGTCAGCGGCCGTACGAAATGGGGTCGAGGCCTGAATTGACATGCCCACACCCTGTGTTATGTACAATGTCACAGGGCACACCCGATGGGGAAGACCTGAGGGCGAATCCGATGCGACTTCCGGGTGAACGACGCCTAGAGAGAACGCCGTTGGGGGCCCGGGGGACTCTTACCGACCCGGGAACCATGAACCCTGAGGAGCTGCGCAACGTGACATTGTATAGTGAGGTGACAAATCGCTTGAAGGGGAACGCATGAGTGAGCTGAAGTCCCGCAAACTCATCTCGGTGCAGGAGCACCTGCGCGACCAGGTGGCCAACGCCCTGCGCGCCGCGCTGATAGCGGGAGAGCTGCAGCCCGGCGTGATCTACTCGGCGCCCACCCTGGCCGCCGAGTACGGCGTCTCCGCCACCCCCGTCCGCGAGGCCATGCTGGATCTGGCCCGGGAGGGCCTGGTCGAGGCGGTGCGCAACAAGGGGTTCCGCGTCACCGAACTCTCCGAACGCGACCTGGACGAGTACACCGAGATCCGTGCGCTCATCGAGATCCCCACCATCGGCCGCGTGACCCGGTCCGCCTCACGCGAGCAGTTGGAGGCGCTGCGGCCGGTGGCCGAGGAGATCGTCGCCGCCGCGCAGAGCGGCGACCTGATCGGCTATCTGGAGTCGGACCGCCGCTTCCATCTCGACCTGCTCGCCCTCGCGGGGAACGCCCGGCTCGTCGAGACCGTGGCCGACCTGCGTAAGCGCTCCCGGCTCTACGGGCTCACCGACCTGTCCCAGGAAGGGTCGTTGGTGGGCTCGGCGCAGGAGCACACCGCCCTTCTGGACATCATGATCGCCGGGGACGCGGAGGGGGCCGAGGAGCACATGCGCCGCCATCTCGCGCATGTGCGGACCCTGTGGGCGGCCCGGAAGCAGGAGGCCGAGCGCCTCTCCCCGGCTCACAGGCTCGGCGCCCGCTGAAAGTCCTGAGTACCGGCGGGACAAGGCGCGTTGACGACGTCCGTCGTGCCGTCGCCCGGTGCCGGGACCAGTCCGGTGGCGACCGCCCAGGCGCCGAGGGCGATCGTGCCGTGGCCGCAGGCCGTGGAGAAGCCGTCCTTGTGCCGGAAGGGGGCGCCGAGGTGGGCCCCCGTGTCGTCCGGTGGGACCAGGAAGGCCCCGTACATGTCGGCGTGGCCGCGTGGTTCGCCGCACAGCAGGGCCCGGGCCCTGCACCCCGGCGTCGGCCATGGCGGTCGTGATCGGTCCGGTGTACGGGCGGGCGGTCCCGATCGGTCCGGTGTACGGCGGGTGGACAGTCCTCATCGGCTCGGTGCACGGGTGCGCGGTCCCGATCGGCCCGGTGTGCGGGCCGGGCGTCATACCGTGAACCCCGCCGGGTACGGGTCCGTCGGATCGAGCAGGTACTGCGCGGTCCCCGTGATCCAGGCGCGGCCGGTGACGGAGGGCAGGACGGCGGGGAGGCCGCCGACCGTGGTCTCCGCGAGGATCCGGCCGGTGAACCGGGAGCCGATGAAGGACTCGTTGACGAAGTCCGCTCCGGCCTTCAGCACGCCCCGCGCGTGCAGTTGGGCCATCCGCGCGCTGGTTCCCGTACCGCAGGGCGAGCGGTCGAACCAGCCGGGGTGGATCGCCATGGCGTGCCGGGAGTGCTCGGCGGTCGAGCCGGGTGCCTCCAGGTAGACGTGGTGGCAGACGTCGATCGCGGGGTCCTCCGGATGTACCACCGGGTTCTGCGTGTTGACCGCCTCCATCACGGCCAGGCCCGCGTCGAGCAGCCGCTGCTTCTCCGACCGGTCGAAGGGGATGCCGAGCTCCTCGGTGCGGACGACGGCGTAGAAGTTGCCGCCGTACGCGATGTCGTAGCGGACCGGGCCGAACCCCTCGACCTCGACGACCTGGTCCAGCGCGTGGCTGTAGGACGCGACGTTCTCCAGGGTGACCGATTCGGCGCGGCCCTCGCGCACGGCGACCCGGGCCGTGACCAGCCCGGCGGGGGTGTCGAGGCGGACGACGGTCTCCGGCTCGACCGCCTCGACCATGCCCGTCTCCACGAGGACCGTCGCCACCCCGATGGTGCCGTGACCGCACATCGGCAGGCAGCCGGAGACCTCGATGAACAGGACGCCGAAGTCGGCGTCCGGCCGGGTCGGGGGCTGGAGGATGGCTCCGGACATGGACGCGTGGCCGCGCGGCTCGCACATGAGCAGGGTCCGCAGCCCGTCGCGCTCCGCCATGAACCGCTGCCGCCGTTCGGCCATGGTCGCCCCCGGCAGGACGCCCACCCCACCGGTGATGACCCGGGTCGGCATCCCCTCGGTGTGCGAGTCGACCGCGTGGTAACAGACCTGGGAACGCACGTCAGTTCACCCCTGCGTCGATGAGGGCCTGGGTGGCGGAGCGGACCACGGCCCCGGTCTCCGGGTCCAGCGCCTGCCGGGGCGGACGGCAGGCACCGCCGGTCCGCCCGATCAGGTCCTGGCCGAGCTTGATGGCCTGGACGAACTCGGTCCGGCTGTCCCAGCGCAGTACGGAGTGGAGCCGGCGGTAGAGCGGGAGCGCGGTGTCGAGATCGCCTGCCAGCGAGGCGTCGTAGAGGTCGAGGCAGGCGCGCGGGAAGACCTGGGGGTAGCCGGCGACCCAGCCCTTCGCCCCGGCGACGGCGACCTCCAGGAGGGTGTCGTCGGTGCCGATGATGAGGTCGAGCCCGGGGGCGAGTTCGTTGATGGCGTAGCACCTGCGGACGTCGCCGGAGAACTCCTTCACGCCCACGATGAGCCCCTCGGCGTGCAGCTTGGCCAGCAGCTCCGGGCGCAGGTCGACCTTGGTGTCGATGGGGTTGTTGTAGGCGGTGACGGGGAGACCGGCGGAGGCCACCATCGCGTAGTGCTCCAGCACGGCGCGGTCGTCGGCCCGGTAGGCGTTGGGCGGCAGGCACATGACAGCCTGACAGCCCGCGTCCTTGGCGAACAGCGCGTGCCGCCTCGCCTCGATCGCCCCGTACGCTCCGACGCCCGGCATCACGGTGAAGCCCTCGGGGGCGTTGGCGACGGCGGTCTCCACGACGCGGTCGCGTTCCTCGTACGTCAGGGTCTGGTACTCGCCCAGCGAGCCGTTCGGGGCGACGCCGTGCAGGCCCTGCTCGGCGAGCCAGGCGACGTTGTCCCCGTACGCGCCGAAGTCGACGGCGAGGTCCCGGCCGAAGGGGAGGCTGGTCGCGACGATGACACCGTGCCAGGGCGTACGTGTACGGGGGCCGGTGCCGGTGCCGGTGCGGGTGCAGTCCATGGGAACTCCTCAGGTGTGATCGGAAGCGGACTCTCCGAACTCTCCGGACTCTCCGGAATCGGCGAGCACGCCGAGGGTGACGGGGGTCGCGATCAGCCGTTCGGCGGGGGCGTACGGCTCGTCGCGGGTCACGAGGCAGTGCACGGCGGGCCCGCACATCCGGCCCTGGCACCAGCCCATACCGGCCCGGGTCAGCTGTTTGACCTGCCGGTGACCGGTGGCCGGACCGTCGGCGCGGGCGGACCGGACCGCCCCCGCGGTGACCTCTTCGCACCGGCAGACGGGGGTGTCGTCGGTGAGCCATGCGGGCCAGGCCGACGGGAGGGTGTGCGCCCGCCCCATCGCGCGGGCGAAGGCGCGGTGCCGGGCCACGGCTCCACGCTCGGCGGCCAGGCGCCGGGCGTTCGGCCGACCGGGCGCACGGAGGTCGGTGAGCACCGATACGGCGGCGACGCGCCCCTCGGCCACCGCGAGCGCGGCCCCGCCCACACCGCAGGTCTCGCCCGCCGTGTAGAGGCCGGGCACCGTGGTGCGCTGTCCGTCGTCGACGGCGGTGGCCATGGTGCCGTCCCCCACGTCGGTGAGGTCGCAGCCGAGCGGGAGGAGGAGGTCGAGCTGCGGGACGAAACCCCAGCCGACGCCCACGGTGTCGGCCTCGATACGGCGTTCCGTACCCGGGCGCGGGCGGCCGTCGGCGTCGAGGGAGGCGGTGCGTACGACGGCGACTCGCCCGTCTCCGCCCCCCTCGGCGCCGACGATCGCCGTACGGGTGCGGATCGGGACCCGGTGCCGGGCGAGCGTGCCCGCGTACCGGGCCGCCTCGGCCCACTTGGCCGGGTTGCGCAGCAGCGGTACGGGGTGGCGCAGCCAGGCCGAGGGCGCCGCCGCCTCGCACACCGTCACGACCTCGGCCCCGCGCTCGGCGAGGGCGGCGGCGACCGGCAGCAGGAAGGGGCCCGTACCGCCGAGGACCACCCGGCGGCCCGCCACCACTCCCCCGCCCTTGAGCAGCGACTGAAGGCCCCCGGCGGTGAGCACGCCGGGAAGATCCCAGCCGGGGAAGGGGAGTTGACGGTCGTACGCACCCGTCGCCACCAGCAGCGCAGGTGCGCGCAGCACGACGGCCCGCTCCTCGGGCGCCCGGGTGCGGTCCACGGCGTGGACGGTGAAGCCGCCCTCCTCGCGGGCCGTGGTCCACACGTGGTGGTCCAGCAGCAGGGTGAGCCTGCCGGTGCGTTCGTGCGCGGAGAGGGTGGCGCGCAGGGCCCGGTAGGTGCGCAGGCCGTAGTGGAGTCCGGCGGTGGGGAGGGCCTGCCGTGCGTGGTCCGGGGGGTGGCGCCAGAACTGGCCGCCGGGGGCCGCGCCCGCGTCGACGAGGACGACGCGGAGCCCGCCGTCCAGGGCGGTGGCGGCGGCCGCCATACCGGCCGGGCCCGCGCCCACCACCACAAGGTCATGGGGCTCGCTCAACGCCACGGGATCACGGGGATCACTCATCGCCATGAGGTCACGGGGTTCACCCGTCGCCACAAGGTCACGGGGTTCACCCGTCGCCACGAGTTCATGAGGCTCACTCATCGTCGGCCTCCCCCGTCGTGACGGCCATGCCCGGGCGGGCCCGGACCAGGCAGGCGCGCTGTCCGCCCGTTCCGTCGACGGTCACCAGGCAGTCGTAACAGACGCCGATCCCGCAGAAGATGCCCCGGGGCCGCTGCCCGGTCCGGGTGGTCCGCCAGGCGACCCGGCCCGAGGCGACGAGCGCGGCGGCCAGGGTCTGTCCCGGTACGAACGGCAGCGGTTCGCCGTCCACGGTGAACGCGGTCACTGCTGTCACTTCGGCACACCTCCGGTGGTGAGGAGTCGGTCGGGCAGGAGGCCGGTGTGGGCGGCCGGGTCGGCGCCGCGCCAGGGGCGGCCGAGCAGCTGGGCGGTGACCAGGGCTCCGGTCCCCGGGGCGAGCCCGATGCCCGCGCCCTCGTGGCCGCACGCGTGGACGACGCCGGGGACGCGGGGGTCCGGGCCGATGACCGGCAGATGGTCCGGGCAGTACGGGCGGAAGCCCCGGTAGGCGCGGATCAGATGGGTGGTGCGCAGGAACGGGAAGAGGCGGCACGCCTGGGCGGCGAGCGCGGCGACGACGGCCGGGTTCATGGCGGTGTCGAAGCCGACGCGCTCGCGGCTGGCACCGATCAGGATCGTGCCCGCCCTGGTGCCCTCGACGACGCACGAGGTCTCCAGCCCGGCGTTGCTGGAGGCCACATCGGCGACGTAGTCGGCGGCGTACACCTTGTGCCGGATCATCGGCGGCAGCGGTTCGGTGACGAGGACGAAGCCCCGGCGGGGCAGGATCTCGACCGGGGCGCCGAGCCGTCGGCCGACCTCGCCGCCCCAGGTCCCGGCCGCGTTCACCACGGCGTCGGCGGGGAGCACCGCGCCGTCGGCGGTACGGACTCCGGTGATCCGGCCGCCGGGCCCGGTGACCGCCGCGACAGCCTCGCCGGTCCGCACCCGTGCCCCTCGCCGGACGGCGGCGCGCAGCAGTCCGGCCGCCGCGAGGACGGGCTGCACCTGGGCATCCTGGGGGTAGTGGACGCCACCGGGGAGCCCGGGGGCGAGGTGCGGTTCGAGGTCGCGGACGCGGTCGGCGGGTTCGGTGCGGACACCGGACGCCGCCTGGCTCGCGGCGAACGCGTGCAGGGTGGTGAGGGCTTCGGGCGTACTCGCGACGACCAGGCCGCCCTTGGCCTCGAACTCGACGCTCTCTGCGCCGAGTTCCCCGGCGGCCTCGTCCCACAGGGCGCGGCTGAGGCGGGCCAGCTCCAGTTCGGGGCCCGGGGCCTTGTCGGAGAGGAGGATGTTGCCCTCGCCCCGGCTGGTGGTCCCGGCACCGACCGGGCCCCGGTCGAGGACCGTGACGCCGAGGCCCGCCGAGGCGGCGTGGAACGCGCACGCGGCACCCACGATGCCCGCGCCCACGACGACGACTTCCATGTCACCCCCAGCAGCTAGTGCAATGTCACATGCCATTGCTCAGGCTATACATCCGCCCGATCCGAAGACAACGGCGCCGACGGGGTGACTTTCGGCCGGGTCCGGCACCCCGTGGAGGCGCCCTTCAGGGGGCGTCCCTTCAGAGGGCGTCCCCTTTAGAGGGCGTCGAGACCGCGCAGCCCCTCGCGGGCCATGCCGTTCTGCCGGGGGTGGTCGGCGGCTCCGGGCAGGGCGAGGGCGGTCTCGAACTCCTGCCGGGCCTCGGCGTGTCGGCCCGCCGCCGCGTACGTACTGCCCAGCCGGATGCGTACCTCCATCTCCAGCCAGGTGCTCGCGCCCGGCGTGAGCGTGGACAGGGCCTCGCGGTGGATGTCGACGGCGGAGCACAGACTGCCCTGGACGTGCTCCGCCGTCGCGAGCCGGGACAGGGTCGCCGCGTGCAGGGTCAGGTCCTCCGCCTCCCGGGCCAGCCCGACCGCCCGCCGCAGCAGGTGCGCGGCCTCCGCGTGCCGCCCGAGGGCCAGTTGGGCGTCGGAGACGAAGCACAGGGCGTTGCTGATCGTTCTGGGGCGGCCGTTCTTCTCGGCGATGGTGAGCGCGGTGGTGTAGTGCTCCAGGGCCCGTTCGTGCCGGCCCTGCTGGGAGAGGAGCGCGCCGAGGTTGCAGGACGCGATCCCGGTCAGCCAGTCGTCGCCGATCCGGGCCGCCGACGCCACCGCCTCGCCCAGGTGCGCGACGGCCCCCTCGATGTCCCCCAGAATCCATGCGGTGGAGCCCAGCCCGGCGATCGCCCGGGCCTGTTCCCGCGGGTCGTCCTGGCCACGGCCGAGACGCAGCGCCTCGGTGAACCAGGCGTGCGCCTGCCGGAACCGCCCCTGGTAGATGTCGACCATCCCCATGCAGTTGCGCAGCGACGCGGCCATCCGCCGGTCGGCCCCCAGGTCCGCGCACGGCAGCGCGAGCTCCAGGACGGCACGGCACTCGTGGTAGCGGCCCTGGTGGACCAGCGGGTCGACCAGGGCTTCGGCGATCCGGCAGGCGTGGTCGAACCGGTCGGCGGCAGCCGCGTACGCCACCACATCGACCAGTTCGCCGCCCGCCGCCCTCAGCCACGCCGAAGCCTCCCGCCAGCCCGGGAAGGGCGAACCGCTCGTGACGTCGGGGTCGCCGGAGAAGCCTTCGGGCCCCCAGTCCCCGGCGATGCGGCCCGCCGCCGTATAGAGGTCCAGGATCGCGGTGCGGTCCGCGTCCGCCTCCTCGGGCGCTTCGGTGGCGAGATGCCGCGCGTGGGCCCGTACGAGGTCGTGCAGCCGGTAGCGGCCGGGGTGCGGCTGCTGGAGCAGGCTCGCGTCGACCAGGTCCTCCAGGAGGTCTTCGGCCTCCTCCCGGGGAACGTCCAGCATCGCGGCGAGGGTGAGCGCGTCGAAGCGGGCGGTCGGGGCCAGGCCCAACGCCCGGAAACCGCGCCGCAGTTCCGGGGTGAGCTGGTCGTACGACATCCGGAACGCCGCCTCCACGCTGCGGTCCCCGGCCCGCAGCTCGCCGAGGCTCCGCGCGTCGTCGGACATCCGGCCGGCCAGGAAGGCCAGGGTCCAGGACGGGCGGTTCTGCAGCCGGGCGCTCGCGATGCGCAGCGCCAGGGGCAGACCGCCGCAGCGCCGGGCGAGTTCGAGGGCCGCCTCCGGCTCGCGCTCCGCCCGGGACTCCCCGATGAGCGCCCGGAGCAGGCCGACGGCTCCGGGGGTGTCCAGCGGTTCCACGGTGAGCCGCAGATCGGCGTCGAGGCCGAGCAGCCGCTGCCGCCCCGCCACCAGGACCCGGCTGCCCGGTCCGGCGGGCAGCAGCGGGCGCACCTGCGCGGCGCTGCGGGCGTCGTCGACGACCAGGAGCAGGCGCAGCTCACTCGTGGCCGCGCGCCAGGCCGCGACGAGGTCCGCCATGTCGTCCAGGTCGTCCGGGATCGCGTCCCCGCCCCGGACCGCCCGCAGCAGTCGGCGCAGGGCCCTCTGAGGGGTGACGCTCTCGTGGGCGGCGCCGTGGCTGTGCAGGTCCACGAAGAGGCAGCCGTCGGGGTAGGCATCACCGAGCGCCCGGGCGGCGCGCACCACCAGGGCCGTCTTGCCGACGCCCGCCGTGCCGTCGACCGCCACCACGGAGACGCCCTCCGGGGAGACGGGGGCGGTGAGCAGGGTCAGTTCCTCCTCCCGGCCGATCAGGCAGGCGGTGTCGCCGGGGAGGTCGTTGCGCCGGGGGCGGGAGGGGGCGGGGGTGGGGGTGGTGCGGTCGGGGGAGGGGTCGGGCGGCCCTGGGGCGGAGGCGGAGGCGAAGGCGGGGGCAGCGGCTGGGACGGCGGCTGGGGTGTCGGTTGCGGTCGGCCCCGCCTCGCGGCTGCCCGTCGCGGTCGGCCCCGCCTCTCGGCTGCCGGTCGCGGTCGGCCTCTCCTCGCGGCTGCCAGTTGCGGTCGGCCCTGCCTCACGGCTGCCGGTCGTGGTCGACCCCGCCTCGCGGCTGCCAGTTGCGGTCGGCCCTGCCTCACGGCTGCCGGTCGTGGTCGACCCCGCCTCGCGGCCGAGCAGCGTCAGTTCGTCCCGGCGCAGCACCGCCTGGTGCACGCGGCGCAGTTCATCGCCCGGCTCCATACCGAGCTCGTCGAGGAGGCGGCGCCGCGTCTCCTGGTAGAGGTCGAGCGCCTCGGCCTGCCGGCCGCTCCCGTACAGCGCCCGCATCCGCAGTCCGGCGAGCGGCTCGTCCAGGGGCTGGGCCAGGGGCGCCGCCATGAGGGCGTCCAGCGCCTCCGGGTGGCGCCCGAGCAGCACCAGGCACTCCGCCCGGTCCTGATGCAGGGTGCGCCGCTGCCGGGCCAGGCGGGTGCGCTCGGTGTCGGCGAGCGGTCCGGGCAGTCCGGGCAGCGGCTCGCCCCGGAACAGCTCCAGGGCCCGGCCGCCGTGGACGAGCGCCGCGCCGAGGTCACCGGCGGCCTTCGCGCGCTGGGCGAGCCCGGCCTGTTCGGCGAGGTCGGCGAGGTCGGTCCGGGCTCCTTCGGGCGCGAAGCGGTAGCCGCCGCGCCCGCCCCGGATGACCGACCGGGCCGCCCCGGAACCCGTACCGGTGTACGCTCCGGCGGCCGCCCCGTCCAGGGCCTTGCGCAGCGCGTAGACGTAGCTCGACAGGACCCGGTGGCCCGTACCCGGGGTCTCGGATCCCCATACGTCGTCCAGCAGTTGCCCGTACGTCACGAAGGCGGGCGCCCGCAGGATCAGGGCCGCGAGCACCGCCTGCCGCCGTACCGGGCCGAGTGCGAGCCCCACCTCGCCACGCCGGGCCCTGACCGGCCCGAGCAGATCGATCCGTACGGACCCGTCCGCACCGGCCGGATGCGCGGCCGGTGTCTCTGCGTCCACGTCCATGTCGCCGTCCCCACGTCCCCCGTGCGCCCCGAGCCCGCGCAACTCCCCGGCCCCTGCTTCAGGTACCTGCTTCCCGTACCTGCTTCAGCGGAATTTCTTCGGTATTTCAGCGCGCCGCGACAGAGTTTGCCAGGTTGCGTCGGTGTCGGCGCCGCCGGGGCGCCTGCTCGGTCACCGGGGAACCGAGCAGGCCGGCGCGTCGTCGAGAGAGGAAGAACACCATGTCCCACGGCAATCGCGCTCCCGCCGCGCAGCCCACCCGCCGGGGTGCGCGCTGGGAGCGCTACCGGGTCGCCCACCCGTTCTCCGCCCAGGACCAGGCGGGCCTGTGGGGGCTGATCCTGGGTGTCGTGGCGCTGGCCCTGCTGTTCGGCTGGGCGCTCGACATGAAGGGCGGCACGGTCATCGTCCTGGCGATCCCCTTCATCATCTCCTGGTACGAGAAGCGGCGCACCGCCTTCCAGTTCGACGCGGCCGGCGCCCGGTTCGGCGAGCTGCTGCTGCCGTGGCCGGACGTCACGCAGTTCGTGGTGGCCACGCCGGACGACCGGCAGACGCTGATCGGTGCCCGGCTGCGCCCCGGAGCTGCACTGCCGCCCGGTGCGAACGGCCCGGCCCCGCACCCGGCCATGCCCGCCCAGCTCCATGTCGCCGTCCCGAGCGGCAAGTTCGACCTGGACAAGATGGTCCGCAAGGCCCGCAAGTACGCCCCGGCGCACATCCAGATCGTCGTCGCCGAGCCGACCGGGGAACGCCTCGCCTCCCAGCGGGACCGTTGATGGCGGACCGGCCGCGCCCGCCCCACCCCTGGGAACTGCCCCCGGAGAACCGGCCGTTGCCGGGGAACCCGTACGCCACCGAGAGCTTCGGCCCTCCGGTGGAGCCGGGCCGCCCCGCGCGGTCGGGCCAGGGCAAGAGCAAGAGCAAGGTGCCGCTGATCGCCGCCGCCGTCGTCCTGCTGCTCCTGGTGGCGGGGGGAGGGGTGTACGCCGTCACCGACGGCAGGTGGGGCGGCTCCGCCGCGCCCGGGGCTCCTGCGGCGAAGGAGAAGACACCGACTCCTGCGGAGACACCGTCCATTTCCGGGACGCCCTCCGCTCCCCCTTCGCCCTCGGTCGGCACGCCCGAGCCGAAGCGGATCCCGACGTCGGAGGAGATCAACGCCGGGCGCGCGCCGGGCGACGCCACGGCGTGGGTCGTCGACGACCCGACCGATCTGCCGGGGCGCAACATCCTGCTCCACGATCTGTGGATCGTCGGTGACACGGTCGTCCAGGCCATGCACCGGAAGGTCACCGCCTACCGGCTCTCGGACGGCGCCGAGGTGTGGAGCGTGCCGCTGCCCGCGCCCGTCTGCGAGACGCCGGTCAACCCGACCCCCGACGGCAAGGTCGTCGTGGTCTACAAGAACAGCCAGGCGCACAGCGGGAACCGGTGCAACCAGCTCCAGATGATCGATCTGCGGACCGGGAAGGCGGGGTGGCAGAAGGAGCTGACCGAGGCCTCCAGAGGCGACACGATCATCGTGCACACCGCCATCAGCGGCGATGTCCTCGCGGTCGTCCAGGGCATGAAGGCCGCCGCGTACGGGGTCGACGACGGCAAGAAGCTCTACGACATCCCGATGGAGAACCCCGGGAGGTGCTACCCGGACGACGTGGCGGGCGGCCCCCGGCTCCTGCTGCACTCCACCTGCGCGATCAGCGCCGACCGGGGCAAGACGTACAGCCAGCTCCGCGAGATCGTCCCGCGCACCGGGAAGGTCCGCTGGCGCCACCGGACCAAGGCGGGCTGGACGGTCGGCAAGGTGATCTCCGTCGCCCCCGCCGTCTTCACCACACGCGACGTCGAGGACAGGATCAACAACTGGCGGATCGCCGTCCTCGGTCCCGGCGGCAAGCTCCGTACCACCATCGACGCCCGGCCGAAGGGCTTCGCGTACTGCGGCGACTCAGGGGACTCGGGCCAGGGCATCCAGAACTGTCCGGGAATGATCGTCGGCAAGAACGCCGTCCATGTCGGGGGCACCGCGCAGGTGGGCGCCTACGACCTCTCCACCGGGAAGTTCGTCTGGGGCGTGAAGTCCGAGGAGAGCACCCTGCACCCCCTGCGCGAGGAGAACGGGACGTTCGCGCACGTCTACGAGCGGTCCCTGCCGGGCCGGGAGGGCGGGATCATCCGGCTCGGGCCGGGCGGGGTGGAGACGAAGAAGCAGGTGCTGCTCCATCCTCAGTCGGCCCGTGCCACGGAGTCCGGGATGTTCGCCGGGCGCCTGGCCTATGTGAAGGACCGGATCGTCATCACGCCGTCGATCGTGGACGGCGAGGACACCAGGCGCGAGGCCCGCATGATCTCCTTCGCTCCCGGGAGCCCATGAGGGTCCCCGAGAGCCCATAAGGGTCCCGGGGGCCCATGAAGGCCCCCGGGAGCCCGTGAGAGGCGCGAGCCCCGGACCCGGCCTCCCTATTCGGTGCGCAGAGCCGTGGAGGTTCGGGCTCCGGCGGCCCAGCAGGCGGGCGGGAGCGCGCCCAGGGTGGCGATGAGCAGGCCGCCGAGTGAGAGCGGGAGCAGTACGGCCCCGTGGTGGACGGCGATGACGGAATCGGGGAGGCGGAGCCCCACGCTGTCGCCCATCGCGGGGACGACCCAGCCGTGCAGGGCGACGCCGAGCGGCACGCCCAGAGCCCCCGCGACCAGCCCGGTCACGGCGACCGGGGTGAGGACCGTCGCGACCGTCTGCCGGGGGGTCATGCCGAGCGCCTTGTGGACCCCGATCTCCCGGACGCGCTCGCGGGTGTCGAGCAGCACGCCGTTGAGCACCCCGAGCGCGGCGACGGCGACGAGGATCAGCGTGAGGGTCACGGACAGCGCGTTGAGCGTGACGGCCATGTCGCCGCCGGTGTCGAGCCCGCCGGTCCGGGCGCCGGCCCCCAGCGGCGCCAGGTCCTCGTTCAGCGCGTCGACGTAACCGGTCACGTCGGTGCCCGACGTGACCGCGATGTGATGGCTCGTCTCCGTCAGGTCGGGATGCGCGGCCGTGAGGGTCGTGGCGTCGGTGAAGACCTGCATGCCGCCCCTGCGGGGGTCGAGGACCTCGCCGACGATCCGGACCGTGACCGGCTCGGCCAGGCCGTCCAGGGTGACGGTGGAGCCGATACGGGTGCCGGTGGCGGCCAGGAAGGGGGTGGGGACCACGGCCTCGCCGGGCTGGTCGATCCAGCGGCCCGAGACCATCGTGTAGCCGCCCCAGGAGGCGTCGCCGGTGAAGGCGATCACGTCGACGGTGCCGGTCAGGCCCGACACGGTCGCCCGTACCTTCGCGGCGCTGTAGTGCTTCCCGGTTCCGGCGGCGGCCCCGATGGCCGCCGTGACGGCGGCGGGATCGACCTCGGGCCGCTTCCCGGGGGCCGGGCTCTGAGGTCCGAAGTCCGGCGGGGGCGCGGGCACGACGACATCGGCGGCATCGTGGGCCCGGGCCTTCATCACCTCGCCGAGCGAGGCGACCGTCCCCACGGTGAACGTGACGGCGATGGTGCCGAACAGGACCGCCGTGCCCAGGGCCAGCGCGCGGGCGGGCCGCGCGAAGGGCCTCGCCAGGCCCAGGGCGACCGGCTGTGGCAACGGCAGCCGTCCGGCCAGACGGGCCGCCCACCGGCCGCGCCCCGCCGAAGCCGTACGGCCCACGGCGAGCGCGTCGACCGTACGCAGCCGCCCGGCCCGCAAGGCACTCGCCCACGCGGTCACCGCCACCAGCCCGAGCACCCCGGCGATCACCGTCAGGTCCACCCAGGGGGCGACGGCCAGGGACGAGGTGCCGTACACCTCCCCGGTCTCGGCCAGTACGGGGACGGCGAGCAGATGGCCGACGAGGACACCGAGGGCCGTGCCGACGGCGGCCGGGATCAGCGCCTGGCCCACGTAGGCCCGGACGACCTGGGCCGGGGTGAAGCCGACGGCCTTGAGGATGCCGATGCGGCGCGTCGCCGTGCCCACGGCCGACGCGACGACGTTGCCGACGACGAGCACCGACATGACGAGGCCCAGGGCGCCGAACGCGATGAGGAACGGGATGTAGAGGGCGGTGTCGCGCTCGGCGGACTTCCTGACGGTGAGCCAGGACTGTTCGCCGACGGCCGATCCCGGCGGCAGGGATTCCGTGACGGCCTTGCCGCCCGCGGTGATCTGCGCGGCGGTGTCCGCGTCGGTGAAGCGGTAGAGCATCTGGTGGCCGCCGCCGCCGGACGCGGTGAGGGCCGCCATCTGGGACGGCACCACCCAGGCGTCAGCGGTCCCCGTGACCGAGCGGGCCACACCGACCACCGTCAGCGTCGGACCGCCGGGCAGAGCCGGGAAGCCGATCTCCATGCCCATGGTGGGGAGGAGCGAGGAGTCGGCGGACAGCACGATCTCGCCGGGCCGCGTGGGCCACCGCCCGTCGAGCAGGGCCACCTCGTCGACGTCCCGGCCGGGATCGCCCCGGCCGACCACGGTCATCGGCCACCCGGGGCCCGGCCCGTCCGACCGTGGGGTGACCGTCGCCGTACGGAACGGCCCGGCCGCGCTGCTCACCCCTTCGGCCTCCTTCGACCGCGACAGCTGCCCGGCGCTCACCTCGCCCGCGTCGAAGTGCACGGACAGATGTGCGCCGTGCTGCCGGGCGAAGGCGTCGTCGAAGGGCGCGCCGGAGACCACCAGCAGCGTTCCGCCGAGGACGGAGGCGGCCACCGCCATCATCGTGGCGAGCCCGATCACCAGCGTCTGCACCCGGCGCCGTCCCACCCCCGAGCGCACCACCGTGCCGAGCGCGCTCATCGGACGGCCTCCGGGGCGACGGCCTGCGTCCGGACGTCCTCGGTGATCCGGCCGTCGGCGATCCGGACCGTACGGTTCGTGCAGGACCGGGCCAGTGCCAGGTCGTGGGTGACCACGACGACGGTCTGGCCCTCCGCGTTGAGTTCGGTGAGCAGCTTGCTGACGTCCTGTCCGGCGGCGGTGTCCAGGGCCCCGGTCGGCTCGTCGGCCAGGAGCAGCGCCGGCCGGTTCATCAACGCCCGGGCCACCGCGACGCGCTGGCGCTCGCCGCCGGACAGCCGCCCCGGGTGGGCGCGGGCGTGCCGGCCGATGCCCAGCAGTTCCAGGAGTTCCGCCGCCCGGCGGTCCGCTTCGCCCCGTGCCGTACCCGCGAGGCGCGCGGGCAGGACGACGTTGTCGGTGACGGTCAGATCGTCGAGCAGGTTGAAGAACTGGAAGACCATGCCGATCTTCGACCGTCGGTAGAGCGCCGATCCTGCTTCGCCCAGCCGGTCCACCCGCACCCCGTCCACGGTGACGGTTCCCGTATCGGGCCGGTCCAGGCCCGCGATCAGATTGAGCACCGTGGACTTGCCGCTGCCGGAGGGGCCGAGGACCGCGACGGCCTCGCCGGGCCGCACCGTCAGCGACACGTTGTCCAGAGCGGGCGGGCCGTCGTCGTAGCGGCGGCTCACCTCGCGCAGTTCGATCACCGGCGTGGTCATGAAGGGCTCCTTGCATACGGGTGGTCGGCCCCGTGAACGCTAGGAGCGGGCCCGGCCCGCGCGCGTCGCCCGTCCGGACCCCTTGCGGTACCGCGCCGGGACGATCCCCGGAGACGTCATCCCCGCGATGTAGTCGGGTGATGTATCCGGTGCGGTGGGAATGGCCACCGGGACGGACTCCGCAGCTCCGTGCGGCGGCGAGAATGAACCCGTGACGGACGTACGTACGACGCTGGAGCGGCTGCGGGAAGGTGCCCGCCGGGCGGTCCGCGATGCCGGGCTTCCGAGCGGTCCACCACTGCGGCCCACCCGGCGGGCCCGGCAGTTCGACGGGCTGGTGGCGCTGGTACTCGGAATCGCCACCGTCTACTACGCCATCGACAACGTCGGTGTCGTCGTGGTGCGTACGATCACGCCCGGCGTGGAGCACGTCGTTCCGCGCCCGTCCGGCCCCGGCGGCCTGGCCTTCATGGTGACCCTGGCGGCCCTGGCCTCGGGCGCTCTGGCGCTGCGCCGCCGCTACCCGCTCGCCGTGCTGTGCGTCGTGACGGTCGCGACCCTGGCGACTCCGCAGAGCGTCCTGCGGCTGACGTTCTACGCGTTCGTCGTCGCCGTCTACAGCGCCGTCGTGTACAGCCCGTACCGGGTGGCGGCCCTGGGGGCGCTGCCGGTGTCGGTCGTCCTGGTCGGCACCTCGGCGAACTCGGTGACCCCGATCGTCCCCACCGAGCACATCGCCCTGCTGATCCTGGTCCCGATGGCCGTGACCGCCGTCGGCCTGCGTACCTGGAAGCTCCGGACCGACGAGGGCCGCACCCGGCTCTCCGCCCTGGAGCACGAACAGGCCGAGGCGCTGCGCCGGGCCGTCGAGCACGAGCGGGCCAGGATCGCCCGCGAACTGCACGACGTCGTCACGCACAACGTCAGCGTGATGATCATCCAGGCGGGCGCCGCACGCAAGATCATGGGAACCTCCCCCGAGCAGGCCGGCGAGGCGCTGCTCGCCGTCGAGGCGGGCGGGCGGGCCGCCATGACCGAGCTGCGCCATGTCATGGGGCTGCTCACCATGGCCGACGAGGGCGAGGCGGCGGGCGGAGGCGCGGACCTGGCCGACCCGGCGGAGCTGGCCCCGCAACCCGGCCTGGACCAGCTGGAGACGCTGGTCGGTCGGGTCCGGGACACCGGGCTGCCCGTCGACCTGACCGTGACCGGAGCGCCCCGCCCCCTGCCGCCCGGCCTCGAACTCGCCGCGTACCGTGTGGTCCAGGAAGCCCTGACCAACACCGTGAAGCACGCGTCCGGCGCCTCCGCCGCCGTGACCGTCGAGTACGGACCGGAGCGGCTCCGGGTGGAGGTCACCGACACCGGTGGGGACCCGGGCGCGGGCGCGCCCGCCGGAAACGGCCGGGGCCTGATCGGGCTGCGCGAGCGCCTCGCCGTCCACGACGGAACCCTGAACACCGGCCGACGGCTGACCGGCGGCTACCGGCTGGAAGCACTGATCCCCTTGGAGACCCCGTGACCGAGCCGCTGCGCGTGCTCCTCGCCGACGACCAGACTCTGGTACGGACCGGCTTCCGGCTGATCCTCGGGGCCGACGGCATCGACGTCGTCGCCGAGGCCGTCAACGGGGCCGAGGCGGTCGAAGCGGTCCGCCGCACCCGTCCCGATGTGGTCCTGATGGACGTCCGGATGCCCGGGACGGACGGTCTGGAGGCCACTCGCCGCATTCTCACCGGCGCCCCCGGTGAACCCCGCGTCATCATCCTGACCACCTTCGACCTCGACCGGTACGTCTACGCGGCGCTCTCGGCCGGGGCCAGCGGCTTCCTCCTCAAGGACGTCACCCCCGAGCATCTGACCGCGGCCGTCCGCACGGTCCGTACCGGCGACGCGCTCCTGGCGCCCGCCATCACCCGCCGCCTCGTGCGGCGGTTCGCCCAGCGCGACGGCGACACCGCCGCCCTCCACCGCGACCTCGCCTCGCTCACCCCGCGCGAACTGGAGGTCCTCGGTCTGCTGGCCCGAGGACTGAGCAACGCCGAACTCGCCACCCGCCTCCATCTGGCCGAGGCGACGGTGAAGACCCACGTCGCCCGCATCCTCGCCAAACTCGGGCTCCGCGACCGGGTCCAGGCCGTCATCGTCGCCTACGAGACGGGGCTGGTCAGCGCCGGAGCTCGCGAGGCGCCCAGCAGTCCGCAAGCGCCTCCGCCGGGGTGAGCCCGGTGCCCCGGTCGTACGCCGCCCGGTGGGCGTCCTCGTCGAGGGCGGCCCGGACCGCCGCCGTGATGCGGTCGACGTCGCCGCGTTCGGCGGGGGGCAGGGGCATGCCGACCGATTCCCGGGCCGTGCGGGCCGCGCCGAGCAGCAGGGCCGCGTACGCGGGGTGTCCCGCGAGGGCGTGTGCTCCGGCCAGGCCCTCCAGGGCGAGCGCCATGGCCCGGGGGTCGCCGGTGTTGTACGCGGAGGTCCAGCCCTCCCGGTGGAGGCGCAGGGCCTCGGCCGCCTGGCCCCGCTGTTCGGCGATGAAGCCCAGCTCGGCCAGGACCAGGGCGCGGCCGGGTTCGAAGGACATGGCCGTCTGCCACTCCAGCGCGTGGCGCATATGGGTCTCGGCGGTGTCGAGCCGGCCTTCGCGGCGGGCACCGAGGCCGAGGCCGATCCCGGCGTGGATCTCCCCCGGCTTGAAGCTGTGTTCGGCCGCCAGCCGCATCGCCCGCTGGTGGAAGGCGCGGGCCCGGGCGTGGTCCCCGGTGAGCATGGCGGTGGAGCCCAGGCCGGTCAGCCGGTCGGCGGCCTCCGGCCAGAGCCCCAGGTCCTCGGCCCGGCGCAGCCCCTCCTGGTGGAGCCGGGCCGCACGGTCGTAGTCGCCGGCCATCTCCGCCAGCGCGGCAAGCGGCTCGACGGTCTGCAACTGGCCCCAGTCGTCGGCCAGTTCGGCGAAGAGTTCGGTGCTGCGGTGTCCGTCGCGCGCGAGCCCGTCCAGGTCGCCCCGGACATGGGCCTGGTTGGCCCGTACGCTCAGTGCCGCGGCGGTGCCCCAGGTGTCGCCGAGCACCCGGAACCCTTCCAGCGCCCCCTCGATGAGCTCCTCGCTGGTGGCCTGGTCCCCGACGCCGAACAGGGCGAAGCCGAGGAACCACTGGGCCCTGGCCCGCTCCCGCCGGTCCGTGACATCGCGGGCGAGCTCCACGGCGACCCGGCCGTACCGCGCCCGCTCCGTACCGTCGCCGATGAGCACGGCGAACCCGGCCCGCCACGCCCGCGCCCGGGACCGCAGCGGTTCCGGGGCCCCCGGCCCGGCCGCCGTGAGCGCCGTGTCCAGGGACCGGGTGGCCTCGCGCAGCCTGCCCCGCAGGAACCAGTACCAGGTCAGCGCGTTGGCCAGGCGCAGGGCCTCCTCGGCCGCACCGTCGCCGTCCCCGGACCGGAGCACCCGCCGCAGGTTGGCGGTCTCCGTGTCCAGGGCGCCCAGCCGGTGGCGCTGGCCGGGGCCGTGGATCAACGGGGCTGTGCGCTCGGCCAGTTCCGTGTAGTAGCGGCGGTGGCGGCGGTGCGTCGCGTCGCTCTCGCCCGCCTCGTCCAGGCGGGCCAGGCCGTACTGCGCGACCGATTCGAGGAGCCGGTAGCGGGGCCCGTCGCCGCCGTCGGCCATGACGACCAGGGAGCGGTCCACCAGCCGGGCCAGCAGGTCCAGGACCTCGTCCCGGTCCACACCCTGCCCGGCGCAGACCTCTTCCGCCGCCTCCAGGGTGCAGCCGTCGGCGTGCACGGCGAGCCGACGGAGGACGGCGCGCTCGGGCCCGGTCAGCAGGTCCCAGCTCCAGTCGATCATCGCCCGGAGCGTCTGCTGACGGGGCGGGGCGCCCCGGTAGCCGGTGGCGAGGAGCCGGAAGCGGTCGTCCAGCCGGGCGACCAACCCCCGTACGCCGAGGGCCCGTACGCGGGTGGCGGCCAGTTCGAGTGCCAGGGGGATTCCGTCGAGCCGACGGCAGATCACCGCGACGTCCCGGGCGTTGTGCGCGTCGAGCGTGAAGCCGGGCGAGGCGGCGGCGGCACGGGCGGCGAACAGCGCGACGGCACTGGAACGGGCCACCTCGTCGAACTCCGGCTCGCGGGGCGGTCGCCCGGTCCCGTCGTTCCGGGGCACCTCCAGCGGAGGAACCGCCCACACCACCTCGCCCAGCACCCCGAACGGCTCCTGGCTGGTGGCCAGGAGCCGTAGGCCAGGTGCGCGCTTCAGCAGGAGTGCCGCGAGCTCGGCGACCGCGTCGACGATGTGCTCGCAGTTGTCCAGGAGCAGCAGGAGGCGCTTGCCCGACAGCGCCTCCGCGAGACGCCCGGCGGCCGGGGAGAGGCCCCGCTCACCGGGCGAGGCGGGCCCCGTGTCCTCCCGGATGCCGAGCGCCGCCATGACGGCCTCCGCCACCGCGTCCACCGTGTCCGCGCTGTCCGTACGGCCCAGCGCGGCCAGCTCGACCAGCCAGGCACCGTCGGGGAAGCCGTCGGCGAGCCGGGCCGCCGCCTCCAGCGCCAAGCGGGTCTTGCCGACGCCCCCGGAGCCGGTCAGAGTCACCTGGCGCGCGGTGGCGAGAAGGCGCTCCACTTCGGCCAACGCCTCCTCACGGCCGATGAGTTCGGTCAGCGGGGCGGGCAGGTTCGTGGCGGGGCGCCGCCGGTCCGGGGCGGCGGAGGGGGCGGTCAGCTCCGGGGCCCGTTCCAGCATCGCCTGGTGTAGGGCGGTGAGTTCGGGGCCCGGGTCCAGGCCGAGTTCGTCGGCGAGCCGGGCCCGTAGCTCCTGGTATCCGGCCAGCGCCTCACCCGCCCGCCCGGCGGCGTACAGCGCGCGCATCTGAAGGCCGCGCAGCCGCTCACGGAGCG
Organism: Streptomyces sp. NPDC059452; assembly: GCF_042750035.1. Lineage (NCBI taxonomy): Bacteria > Bacillati > Actinomycetota > Actinomycetes > Kitasatosporales > Streptomycetaceae > Streptomyces > Streptomyces sp. NPDC059452. The sequence goes on along the minus strand of NZ_JBHYVE010000024.1, from coordinate 82,019 downwards.
GGTGGCGCCCGACCAGCTCCTGCAACTCCCCCGCTACGGCGACCTGTTCACCCAGCTCGATCCGGGCCTCGGCCAGCTCCTCCACGGCGGCGAGGTGGCTCTCTTCGAGGCGAGTGATGAGCGGACGGGCGAAGGCGGTGTCCTCGAACCCGGAGAACGGGGCGCCACGCCACAGGCCGAGCGCCTCGGTCAGCAGAGCCGCGCGGGACCGTGGGCCGTCGGCGGCCCGGGCGCGCGCCACCAGGGCCAGGAACCGGCCCAGGTCGACGCTCTCCGGCCCCGTACGCAGCAGGTATCCGTCATCGCGCAGGGTCAGCAGGTCGCGGCCCCCCGGCTCTGCGTCGCCGAGCACCTTGCGCAGTTGCCAGACCCTGGTCTGGAGGGCGGCGGCGGGGTTGCCCGGGAGTCCGCCCCCGCCCCACACCTCGTCCACGAGGCGGTCCGCGCTCACCGGGTGCCCCTCGTGCGCGAGGAGGGCGGCCAGCAGCGCCCGGGTCCTGGCACCGGGCACCGTGACGGGGCTGCCGTCGGCCGTCCACACGGCCAGTGACCCCAGCACCCCGAATCGCATGGTCGTCACCGTAACGCAGCGCTGTGACGTGCGGTGAGCCGGTCGACAGCGAGTGGAGAGCCGGTCGTGAGCGGCCCACCGCAGTGTGGGCACCGTCCATCACCGTCGGCGCCCGGCCGACCCCGAGCAGGAGTGTCCGATGCCCGACATGACGACAGCGTCCCCCGCCCCCGAGGGACAGCCCCAGGCCCTCGAAGGGCCGTCCCCGGCCCCCGAGGGACAGTCCCCGGCCCCCGGCAGAACACCCACGGCTCCGGCCGCCACGGAGGAGAGAGCCGGACGGCGGGAGTGGCTCGGGCTCTTCGTCCTCATGCTCCCCACCCTCCTGCTGGCCCTCGACGCGACCGTGCTGAACCTCGCGGTTCCGCAGATCAGCGCGGACCTGCGGCCCACCAGCGCCCAGTTGCTGTGGAGCGTGGACATCTACGGCTTCATGATCGCCGGTCTGCTGGTGACCATGGGCACCCTGGGCGACCGCATCGGCAGGCGCAGGCTGCTGATGATCGGGGCGCTCGGCTTCGGTCTCTCCTCGGTCCTCGCCGCGCTCTCCACCAGTCCGGAGATGCTGATCGCGGCACGCGCACTGCTCGGTGTCACCGGCGCCACGCTGATGCCCTCGACGCTGGCCCTGATCAGCAACATGTTCAAGGACCCCCGGCAGCGCGGGGTCGCCATCAGTATCTGGGTCACCTGCTTCTCCGTCGGTGTCGCCGTCGGCCCGGTGCTGGGCGGTGCGCTGCTGGAGTGGTTCTGGTGGGGCTCGGTGTTCCTGCTCGCCGTGCCGGTGATGGTGCTGCTCCTGGTCGTCGCGCCGGTCCTGCTCCCCGAGTACAGGGACGCGGACGCCGGGCGGCTCGACCCGGCCAGTGTGGTGCTGTCCCTGGTGGCGGTGCTGCCGGTGATCTACGGGATCAAGCGCCTGGCCGAGCACGGCCCGGGAGCCCTGGCGTTCGGCTCCCTCGCGGCCGGCCTGCTCTTCGGCGTGGTCTTCGTCCGGCGTCAGCGGGCGCTGGCCGATCCGCTGCTGGACCTGCGGCTCTTCGCCGACCGCGCGTTCGGCGCCGCACTGCTGGTGCTGCTGCTCGGCCTGGGTCTGATGGGCGGGCTCTACCTGTTCATCACGCAGTACCTCCAGCTGGTCGAGGGCCTGTCGCCGATCGAGGCGGGGCTGTGGCTGCTGCCCGCGGCCGGGGCGCTGATCATCGCCTCCTCGCTGACGCCCGCCGTCGCCCAGCGGGTCCGTCCCGGGTACGTCGTCGGCGGCTCCCTGCTCCTCTCGGTGCTGGGGTACGGCCTGATCAGCCAGGTCGGCAGCGACGGAGGGCTGCCGCTGCTGGTGACCGGCTTCGTGCTCGTCTACACCGGCATCAGCCCGATGATGGTGCTCGGTACGGACCTGGTCGTCGGCTCCGCACCGCCGGAGAAGGCCGGTTCGGCCGCCGCCATGTCGGAGGCGGGCATGGAGTTCGGTATCGCGCTGGGCATCGCGGGCCTCGGCAGCGTCGTCACCGCCGTGTACCGGGACGAGATCACCGGCGCCCTGTCCCCGGACCTGCCCGCCCCGGTGGCGGACACGGCCCGGGACACGCTCGCCGGTGCCGACTCCGTGGCCGGGAACCTGTCCGGCCCGGCGGGCACCGAACTCCTGGACCGGGCCCGGGAGGCGTTCACCAGCGGCCTGAACATCGCGGCCGGGCTCGCGGGCGTCATCGTGATCGTGCTCGCCGTCGCCGCGATCGTGCTGCTGCGGCACATCCCGGCCGGGGGCGAGGCGGTGGAGGCCCCGGGGTCTCCGCCGCGCACATGATCGGCGAGCGGCGGACGGCGGGGACGCCCCCGCACAGCCAAGCCCCCGGATCGGCCCCGCCCGCGCTGCGCGCACCCCCCGGCGACCTTACTGTCTGTCCTGAAGTCGCCACAGAAGGTGCCGAGGTGCCAGAAGGGCGGCGGGCCGCCCGCCCCGCCCCCGTACAGGAGGAGCCCATGCCGGAGCTGTTCATCGACGGCCGGTGGACCACCGCCGCCGACGGGGGGACGCGGGAGATCCGCTGCCCCGCCGACGGCACCCTGGTGGCCACCGTCGACGAGGGCGGGCCGAAGGACGCCGAAGCGGCCGTCGCCGCCGCGCGCCGGGCCTTCGACGACGGGCCCTGGCCCGGTACCCCGGCCGCCGAGCGCGGGCGGCTGCTGCTGCGGGTCGCGGAGCTGCTGGAGCGCGACAAGGACACCTTCGCTCGGGCGGAGTCGCTGGACACCGGAAAGCGGCTGGTGGAGAGCGCGTACGACATGGACGACATCGCCAACTGCTTCCGCTACTTCGGCAACCTCGTCGCCGCCGGGACCACCGACCGGGTCGTCGACACCGGGATGCCGGACGTGGACAGCCGGATCGTGTACGAGCCCGTCGGTGTCTGCGCGCTCATCACCCCGTGGAACTACCCGCTCCTCCAGACCGCCTGGAAGGTCGCCCCGGCGCTCGCGGCGGGCAACACCTTCGTGCTCAAGCCCAGTGAGCTGACCCCGCACACCGCCGTCCTCCTCATGGGGCTGCTCGTCGAGGCCGAGCTGCCGGAGGGGGTGGCCAATCTGGTGCTCGGGGCGGGGGCTGCGGTGGGGGCTCCGCTCAGCGAGGACCCACGCGTGGACATGGTGTCGTTCACCGGCGGGCTCGTCACCGGGCGGGCCGTCATGGCGGCCGCCGCGCCCTCGGTGAAGAAGGTCGCCCTGGAGCTGGGCGGCAAGAACCCCAACATCGTGTTCGCCGACGCCGACTTCGAGACCGCCGTCGACTACGCGCTGATGGCGGTCTTCCTCCACTCCGGCCAGGTCTGCTCCGCCGGGGCCCGGCTCCTGGTCCAGGACGAGCTGCACGACCGGTTCGTGGACGAGCTGGTCGCGCGGGCCCGCCGGATCAGGCTCGGCGGCCCCTTCGACGAGGACGCCCGCAGCGGCCCGCTGATCTCCGCCGCCCACCGCGACAAGGTCGAGACGTACGTGGCCGAGGGGATCGCCGAGGGCGCCGTACTGCGCTGCGGGGGCGCGCGGCCCGAGGATCCCGCGCTGGCGGACGGCTTCTACTACCCGCCGACCGTGCTGGACGAGTGCCGCTCGTCCATGTCGGTGGTGCGGGACGAGTCGTTCGGGCCGGTGCTCACGGTGGAGCGGTTCCGGGACGAGGACGAGGCGGTCCGGCTGGCCAACGGCACGGTGTACGGGCTGGCGGGCGCGGTCTGGACGCGGGACGGCGGGCGTGCCCACCGGGTGGCCGCGCGGCTGCGGGCGGGCACCGTGTGGATCAACGACTTCCACCCCTACGTACCGCAGGCGGAGTGGGGCGGTATGAAGCAGTCCGGTTTCGGCCGTGAGCTGGGGCCGACAGGGCTCGCGGAGTACCAGGAGGCCAAACACATCTGGCGCAATGTCGCCGCGACCCCGCAGCGGTGGTTCGAGTGAGTACGAATACGGGTCCGGGGCCCGACCCCGTACCCGGGAACAGGCCCCGGGACCGGACCCAGACCCAGCACGACGACGACGCGCTCGGTGAGCTCGGCTACCGCCCCGAACTCCGGCGCACCCTCGGCAACTTCCACACCTTCGCCGCCGGGATCAGCTACATCTCGATCCTCACCGGCACCTTCCAGCTCTTCTACTTCGGCGTCAGCTTCGGCGGCCCCGCCTACTGGTGGTCCTGGCCGATGGTCTTCTGCGGGCAGCTGATGGTGGCCCTGTGCTTCTGCGAGCTGGCGGCCCGCTATCCGGTGGCCGGTTCGGTCTACAACTGGGCCAAGAAGATGGGCGGCCCGCACGTGGGCTGGCTCGGCGGCTGGATGATGATGACGGCCACCATGGTCACGCTCTCGGCGGTGGCGCTGGCCTACCAGATCACGCTGCCGCAGATCGACGGCTGGTTCCAGTTCATCGGGGACGGCAGCGGCCAGAACGACCAGGCGGCCAACGCGGTCCTGCTCGGCACGGTGCTCATCCTCTTCTCCACGCTGGTCAACGCGTTCGGGATCAAGCTGATGGCCCGGATCAACTCCGCGGGCGTCTTCATCGAGCTGATCGCCGCCGTCGCCCTGATCATCTTCCTGGGCGCCCACATCACCCGGGGGCCCAGCACCGCGCTGACGGAGACGTACGGGCTCGGCAGCGGCACGAACCTGGGCTACCTCGGCGCCTTCCTCACCGCCTCGCTGGCCTCCGCGTACGTCATGTACGGCTTCGACACCGCCTCCTCCCTCGGCGAGGAGTCGCACAACCCGGGCCGCAACGCGCCCCGCGCCATCCTCCGGGCGCTCATCGCGTCGTTCACCATCGGCGCGTTCATCCTGCTCTTCGCCCTGCTGGCCGTGCCGGACCTGCACGCCGAGGAGCTGTCCACGGGCGGGCTCCAGTACGTGGTGCTGGCGACGCTCGGCGAGACCATCGGGGAGATCTTCCTCTGGTCGGTGGTCGTCGCGATCACCATCTGCGTGCTCGCCGTGCAGGCGGCCGGTATCCGGCTGATGTTCGCCATGGCCCGGGACAACAACCTGCCCGCCGGATCGACGCTGGCCAAGGTCAGCCCCCGCTTCCAGACGCCCGTGGTGCCCGCCGTGCTGATCGGGGTGGTGGGCGTGGTCATCCTGGTGGTGAACATCAACCAGCCGCAGATCTTCTCGGTGATCACCAGCATCGCGATCATCATGATCTACGTGGCCTATCTGCTGGTCACCGTGCCCATGCTGCTGCGCCGGCTGCGCGGCACGTGGGAGCCGCGCGAGGGCGCGTTCTCACTGGGCCGCTGGGGGCTGCCGGTCAACGTCCTCGCGGTGCTCTGGGGCACGGCGATGTCCATCAACCTGGCCTGGCCGCGCGCCGAGGTCTACAACGCGACGGGCCCGCAGCACTGGTATCTGCGGTGGGGCGCGTTCCTGTTCATCGGCGTCGTCGCGCTCGGCGGCTTCGCCTACTACTGGTTCGTCCAGCGGCACCGTACGGGAGTGCTCGCCGAGCACCGCGTCCTGGCCGAGGACCCCACCGTTCCGCCGACCCGTCCTTGAGTCCTGGAGACGCGATGCCCGCAGAGAGCAGCCCTGTGCCCACGTACGACTACGTCGTGGTCGGCGGCGGTACGGCAGGTGCCGTCGTCGCCGCCCGGCTGACCGAGGACCCCGCCATCACCGTCTGCGTCCTGGAGGCGGGCCCCTCGGACGTGGGCGACGAGAGCATCCTGCGGCTGGACCGGTGGATGGCGCTGCTGGAATCCGGTTACGACTGGGACTACCCGGTGGAGCCGCAGGAGTACGGCAACAGCTTCATGCGCCACGCCCGCGCCAAGGTGCTCGGCGGCTGCTCCTCGCACAACTCGTGCATCGCGTTCTGGGCCCCGGCCGAGGACCTCGACGAGTGGGGCGCGCTGGGCTGCACCGGGTGGAGCGCGGCGGACTGCTTCCCGCTCTACCGGCGGCTGGAGACGAACGACGCGCCCGGCGACCACCACGGCCGCTCGGGCCCGGTCACCCTCCGTACGGTCCCGCCCGACGACCCGTGCGGTACGGCCCTGCTGGCGGCCTGCGCCCAGGCGGGCATCCCCACCACCCCGTTCAACACGGGCACCACGGTGCTCAGGGGCGCGCACTGGTTCCAGATCAACGCCCGCGAGGACGGCACCCGGGCCTCGGCCTCGGTCTCGTACCTGCATCCGGTCCTGGGCAAGCGGCCCAACCTGGACGTACGGACCGGGCTCCAGGCGAAACGGCTGCTCTTCGAGGGCGAGAACGGGCAGCGGTGCACCGGAGTGGAGTATCTGGAGCCCGACACCGTCCACAGCGGCAGGGTGCACGCCCGGCGCGAGGTGGTCGTGGCCTGCGGGGCGATCGACTCCCCCAAGCTGCTGATGCTCTCCGGGATCGGCCCGGCCGGACATCTGCGGGAGACCGGGATCGACGTCCGGGTGGACTCCCCCGGTGTCGGCTCGCACCTCCAGGACCACCCCGAGGGCGTGATCATGTGGGAGGCGAAGCAGCCCATGGTCACCGCCTCCACCCAGTGGTGGGAGATCGGCATCTTCGCCGACACGGAACCGGGGCTCGACCGGCCGGACCTGATGTTCCACTACGGCTCGGTGCCGTTCGACCTGAACACCTACCGGCGCGGCTACCCCACCTCCGAGAACGCGTTCTGCCTCACCCCGAACGTCACCCGGGCCCGCTCCCGGGGCACGGTCCGCCTGCGCACCCGGGACTTCCGGGACAAGCCCCGGGTCGATCCGCGCTACTTCACCGACGAGCACGACGTACGGGTGATGACGTACGGGCTCCGGCTCGCCCGGGAGATCGTGGCGCGGCCCGCGATGGCCGCCTGGGCGGGCGCCGAGCTGGCCCCGGGGCCGGGCGCGACCACGGACGCCGAGCTGTTCGACTACATCCGCGAGACCCACAACACCGTCTACCACCCGGCGGGGACGGTCCGGATGGGCGCGGCGGACGACCCGGACTCCCCGCTCGACCCACAGCTGCGGGTCAAGGGCGTCACCGGGCTGCGGGTGGCGGACGCGTCGGTGATGCCGGTGCTGACCACGGCCAATCCGTGCATCACGACCATGATGATCGGCGAGAAGTGCGCGGACCTGATCAAGGAGAGCTGACCGGCCACCCTCTTCGTTCGCACACCTGTACGAATAACGTTACGCTCGTTCCATGGCCGTCCACCTCCAGACCTCGCTCTTCGACCAGGGGGACGAGATCGCCGTCCGCCCTCTGAGCGGGCTGCGCCGCGAGCAGCTCGGCCACGGCGCCTGGATCGACGTGCTCCCGCAGTGGCTCCAGGGGGCCGACGCCCTGTTCGAGGCACTGGCGGGCGGTGTGACCTGGCGGGCGGAGCAGCGGGTCATGTACGAGCGCGTGGTGGCCGTGCCGCGCCTGCTGGCCTTCTTCGGCGACCGGGACCCCCTCCCGCACCCCGCGCTCGATGCCGCCCGTACGGCGCTGAGCGCGCACTACGGGGCCGAGCTCGGTGAGCCGTTCACCACGGCGGGGCTCTGCTACTACCGGGACGGCCGGGACGGGGTCGCCTGGCACGGTGACACGATCGGCCGGGGCTCGACCGAGGACACCATGGTCGCGATCGTCTCCCTGGGAGCCCCGCGCCATCTCGCGCTGCGGCCCCGCCGTCCGGGCCCCGCCCCCGTACGCAGGCCCCTCGGGCACGGCGACCTGATCGTGATGGGCGGCAGCTGCCAGCGCACCTGGGAGCACGCGGTCCCGAAGACGGCACGGGCGGTGGGGCCGCGGATCAGCGTCCAGTTCCGGCCGGCCGGGGTGCGCTGAGCCCACCGGGCCGCCCCCCGGAAGCCGCCCCGCACACCCCGCACGCCCCGATCGGCCGTGCCACGGGCGTACCGCAGTTGTGCCGACCGGGGGCAGGGCGGATTCTGAAGACCATGGACCAGGCCGGTGTGGCGCGGTGAGCGCGACCAGAGCGGCGGACGCCGCCGACTTCCGTGGCCCCCTGGACATCTCCAGGGCGGCCACGGTGGTTCTGGACGGCCGGGACACCGTCGTCGGGTGGAGCCCCGCCGCCACGGAGCTGCTGGGTTACGAGGCACGGGAGGCCGCGGGACGGCCCCTGAGCGCGTTCCTGTCACCGCTGCCCACTGACGGGCCCCTCCCGGCGGCCACGGACCGCCGGGGCCCGCCGGACCACCCCCGCCCCGGCCCGCCACCCCCGGGCAATGAGATCCGTCTCGCGCGTCACCGGGACGGGCGAGAGCTGCTGGTGGCCACCATCATGTGCCCGCTGGCGGGTGCGGCGGCGGGCGGGCCGGGCGGCGAGGCGCCGGGGCGGGTGCTCGTGGCGGCCGAGCTGGGGGCGCTGCGGCAGTGGGAGTCCCGGCTCGCGCTGCTCCAGGGGCTCGCCACCCAGTCGCCCGTCGGTCTGGCGATCTACGACACCGAGCTCCGGCTGACCTGGAGCAACACCGCCTACGAGCGGGAGATCGGCCGGCCGCTCGCCGAGTACCTGGGGATGCGGGCCGACGAGCTGTACTCCGGCGGCCGCTTCGTCACCCCTGGGTACCCCTCGACGCTCGACGCCGTGATGCACCACGTGCTCGACACCGGCGAGCCCGTCCTCGACCTGCACTTCCAGGGGATCCCGCCCAGCGACCCGGGCACGGAGCACCTGTGGTCGTGCTCCTACTACCGGCTGGAGGACGCCCACGGGCATGTCTTCGGGGTCTGCGAGGACGCCTTCGACATCTCCGACCGGTACCGCGCCCAGCAGCGCCTGGCCCTGCTCGTGGAGGTCGGCCGGCGGATCGGCACGGTCCTGGACGTGGTCACCACCGCCGAGGAGATCGCCGAGGTGACCGTGCCGGAGTTCGCCGCCGCCGTACGGGTCGATGTCGCGCGGGCGACGGTGATGACCGGGGAGATCCCGGCGGCCGGGAGTTCGGCGGCCATGGACCTCCTGCGGGTCGGTGAGCACTCCGTGCCCCCGGGGGTGCCCGACGCGGCACTGCACCCGGAGGGGCCGGGGAGCCCGGCCAACCGCTACCCCCCGGTCACCTATCCGCCCGGCTCGCCGCAGGACCGCAGCCTGGCCTCCGGCGGTCTGGTGCTCGACGACAACGTCCTGGTGGTCCCGTTGCGCGTCGGCGGCAGCGTGCTGGGGCTCGTCACCTTCGTACGCGGTCCGCGCCCCGACCCGTACGAGCGTGCGGTGACCCACGGTCCGGCCACCACCTTCGACAACGGCGAGGTCGCCCTGGCCGACGAGCTGGCCGCCCGCGCCGCCGTCTGCATCGACAACGCCCGCCGCTTCACCCGCGAACGCTCCGCCTCCCTCGCCCTCCAGCGGCAGCTGCTGCCCCACCATGTGCCCCCGCAGTCGGCGGTGGAGATCGCCTACCGCTATCTGCCGTCGGACGATGTGACGGGGGTCGGCGGCGACTGGTTCGACGTGATCCCGCTCTCCGGGACCCGGGTCGGCCTGGTGGTCGGGGACGTGGTCGGCCACGGTCTCCAGGCGGCCGCCACCATGGGACGGCTCCGCACCAGCGTGCGCGCCTTCGCCCAACTGGACATGGCCCCGGACGAGTTGCTGACCCGGCTGGACGATCTGGTGGGGCAGCCGCTGGAGGAGCGGCCGGGCAGCCGTGACGGCCCGGCCTCGGACGCGTACGACGAACTGACCACCGGGGCGACCTGCCTGTACGCCGTGTACGACCCGGTCTCGCGGCGGTGCGTCATGGCCCGCGCCGGGCATCTGCCGCCGGCGGTCGTACACCCCGACGGACACGTCACCTACCCGGACCTGCCGGCCGGGCCGCCGCTGGGTCTGGGCGGCCTGCCCTTCGAGTCCATGGAGATCGAACTGCCGGTGGGGAGCCTGCTGGCGCTCTTCACGGACGGCCTGGTGGAGGCGCGCGACCACGACATCGACCAGGGGCTGGACGCGCTGGGCCGGGTGCTCGGCGACCCCGGCGCCTCGCTGGAGGATCTCTGCGACCGAGCCGTCTCCACGCTGGTGCCGGACGCCACGACCGCCGACGACACGGCCCTCCTCCTGGCCCGCACCCGTCAGCTGGACGCCTCGCGGGTGGCCGAGTGGGAGCTGCCCGCCGAGGCGGTGACCGTGAGCCGCGCGCGCGAGCTGACCACTCGTCAACTGGCCGCCTGGGGGCTGGAGGAGCTGTCCTTCGCGACCGAACTGGTCGTGAGCGAGCTGGTCACCAACGCGGTCCGGTACGGGGGCGGGCCGCTGCGGCTGCGGCTGATCCGTGACCGCACGCTGCTCTGCGAGGTGGCGGACACCGGCCACACCTCGCCGCACCTGCGCCACAGCGCGGAGGACGACGAGGGCGGGCGCGGGCTGTTCATCGTCGCGCAGCTCGTCCAGCGGTGGGGGACGCGCTACACCCCGGCCGGGAAGACCATCTGGACGGAACAGGCCTTCCCCTCGGTCGACTTCGGCTGATTCCGATCACTTTCCCCGGCCTCCGCGGGCCCTTTTGTTGACAACCCAATCATTCTTGGACTTAGGTGTGCCTTACCTAAGTCGACTGGGTGTCCGTGGTCCTGGTTCCGATGCCGAGAAAGGTGCTCATTCGATGAGTGCTGTTCCCTCCACCCGTACCGTCGCCCGCACGGGCCTCGCCGTCCTCTCCGCCGCCGCTCTGGCGCTCTCCCTCGCCTCCCCCGCCGCCGCCGCGACCGGGACCCGCACGGTCTCCGTCGGGGGCACCACCTACAACCTGTCGCTGACCGCCCCCGACACGGCGAACGCCACGGGGCAGAACATCACCGTCACCGGCAGCGGGTACAACGTCGGCCAGGGTGTCTACGTCAGCCTCTGCGTGGTGGACGGGGAGCAGGGTGCCAACAAGCCCTCCCCCTGTCTCGGCGGCCAGGACGAGTCCGGCACGACCGGAGCCTCCCACTGGGTCTCCAGCCTGGGCGGCGGCCTCCCCAACACCTCGCCGTTCGGCGCCGGCGGCACCTTCAGCGTGCAGATACACGTCAAGGCCGACCTCGGCGGCGGCAACGTCTGCGGCGACACCGTCGACTGCGCCATCGTGACCCGCGCCGACCACACCAACACCAACGAGCGCGGGTACGACGTCCACACCCCGATCGACTTCGTGTAGGACCCACCACCAGCCGTCCGCCCCACCAGCCATCGGCCCGGCCCCGGCGCTCCTCGCCGGGGCCGGGCTCCCCGCGTCGTGACGAGGAATGACATGACACCCACTCCGGGCACCCCGCTCTCCGGCCCCGGCAGACCACGCGGCCCCCGCGGAGCCGCCGGACTAGGCCGCCGGGCCGGTGCGGCGGCCGTCGCCGCCCTGCTGCTCGCGGCGATCCCCGCGGGCGCCGCGAGCAGCGCCGACGCCGGTACCCCCAAGAGCGCCACCGGCCCCAAGGGCCAGAAGCTCACCGTCTCGGCCACCACCGGGCTCGACCCGGCGAGCGAGAAGGTCCGGGTGACCGGCGAGGGGTACGGCCTCACCACCGGCATCTACGTCGCGCTCTGCAAGGACAACGGGGCGAACCGGGTCCCCTCCCCCTGCCTCGGCGGCGCCGACATGAGCGGCGGTTCGAAGAACTCCCAGTGGATCGTGCCCCCGGGCGACCCGTACGAGGGCGAGCTGGCCTCGCCGTTCGGCCCCGGCGGCTCCTTCGACGTGGAGATCGAGATCCGGTCCAAGGGCGACGGGCTGGACTGCGCCGACGTACCGTGCTCCGTCGTCACCCGGGCCGACCACCGCGCGAGCGGCGACCGTACGCAGGACGTGCGCATACCCGTCACCTTCTCGGACCAGGAGCCCGGCGAACCGGGCGGCGTGGGCGTCGACGTACCCGCCGGGACCGTCTCGTACAAGCCGGTCGCCGACTTCACCTCGGCGGGCAAGCCGCTGGACCTGCTCCTGCACCCCGACTCCAAGAAGCTGTACGTCGGTGCGGACAACCTCCCCGACACGGCCGACGTCGACGAGCGCGGCCTGTATGTGCTCAACCCGCAGGACGGAAAGGCCGAGAGCTGGATCAGCCAGGCCCCCGGCCCCACCGGAGAGCTGCGCGCCTCGACGGCGGCACGGATCTCCGGCCCGCTGCCGGACGACGGCGTGGTCTACAACTACCCGCTGCGGGGCGTCGGTTCCGCCAAGTCCGGTGACGCGGCCGCCTCGGGCGTCTGGCTCGCCGGGACGACGATCACGGAGATCGCCCCCGGGACGGCTCCGGGCACGGTGCTGATCGCCCAGGGCGCGAAGCTCTCCGAGATCGAGACCGCGACCGGTACGGCCACCCGGAGCCTCACGCTGCCGGGCGGCAACCGGTTCGCCGCCGATCACGCCCGGGGCGCGCTGTGGTTCACCGACTTCACGGCCGGGAAGCTCCACCGGGTCGACCTCGTGTCGTTCTCCGTGACGGCCTCCTTCGACCTGCCGGGCACCGACTGGATCGCCGGATTCACCGCGGCGGACCCGGCGAGCGGTGCCGTGTGGGTGGGCGTCGGCCGGTCCGTCCTGGTCTTCGACGCCTCGGGCACGCTGGTGCAGACGCTGCCCGGCAAGGACCTGGCCCGGGACGCCGCCTTCGACCCGCGGACCGGCCGCGCCTTCGTCGTCTGGCAGGACGGCGGGAACCTCTCCGAGCCGGCCAACGACAACAACGGCACCCTGACGGTGTACGACACCGAGAGCCTCGCTCCGGCGGCCACGGAGCTCTCCCTGCCCGGGAACCACTCGCAGGCGGGCGCCGCCTCGCTCGCCGTGGAGCCGGGCGGGGACACGGTCTTCGTGACCAGCCCGGCCGAGGGGAAGATCACCCGGCTCACCCGGCAGGTCTCGCCCCTGGTGACCCAGGCGCCCGCCGACCGCACGGTGCGGGCCGGGGAGGAAGTGGCCCTGACCGCCCGCACGGAGGGCACCCCGGAGCCCACGGTCCGCTGGCAGGTCTCCACCGACGACGCGCAGACCTGGCGGGAGCTGGACGGCGCCACCGAGCCGGTGCTCACGTTCACCGCGCGGACGGCCCAGGACGGCTACCGCTACCGCGCCGAGTTCCGCAACGACGTCGGCACCACGCGTACGGCCCCGATCACGCTGACGGTCACCGCGGCGACCGGCGGCGGGGACAGCGGTGGGGACACGGGTGGAGACACAGGCGGTGACAGCGGCGGGCCGGGCGACTCCTCAACCGGCGGCTCGGACACCGGCGGTGACGGATCGACAGGTGGTGACTCGGCGGGCGGAGCTTCGACGGGTGACGCCTCCACGGGCGGCTCCTCCGTCGGCTCCGCTGCCACGGGCGGCGGCGACAACTCCGGCGGTACGGGCTCGGCCGGGGCCACCGGAGCCACGGCGGGCGGCGGTTCCGTCGGCGGCGGAAACGGCGTGGAGACGACCTCCGGGGGCGGTCTCGCGGCGACCGGGATCACTGTGATCTCGGTAACTCTCCTTGCGGCAGCGCTCCTTGGCGGCGGGCTGCTGATCCACCGACAGGCCAGGAGGCGCACGACCGGCCTCGCCTGACCCCGTGGGCGCCCCCTTCCACCCCGGGCGGGCCGCCCACGGACCACGAACCCCCTGGCTGCGCAGGTCGCCGCCAGGGGGTTCGCGCGTTGGGACCGGCGTGCGCCGGAGCGAGAGCCTCCGCCTGCGGCCGCCGGGGGCCGCACCGCACAAGCGCTTGCGGACATGTTGATCCGTCAACAACCGTCCGCCACAAGCGAGATCGCGCGCTTCCGGCGCATCGCGGGTGCCCGGCCCGGGCCGTCTGAACTTCACGAGAACTCCAGCGAAATGGCACGTGTGTGGATATCGTGCACCGAGCGAGGGCGCATCCGTCTGTCCATGGGATCGACGGATGCGTCCCGTTTGGGGTGCGACTGTGACTGGGGGGTTCATGGGGCATGTCGAAATACCGGAGACTGACATATCCGGGCCGGTGGGGCTCCGGGGCGCGCCGCGCCCCCGCACCGCCGCGTCCCGGAACCGTACGGCCGCCCTGGAACAGCTCTGGAAGGCCCCGACAGCACAGCGCGACCCGGCAGGAAGGGCTCCGGCCCGCAGGAAGCCGGGGCACCACCCGTCGCTCGCCGCACTGACCGACCTGGTGGGCCTGGCCGGCCCGGCCTGGCTGCTGCTGCACCTCGGCGAGCAGCCCCGGCCGTGGCTCGCCGCCGCGGTGGCCGGTCTGGTGTGGACCGGGTTACGCGGCGCACGCGGCCGGTACGCGGACCCGGTGCGGCCCGGGCCGGGCGGTCCGCTCGGCTCCCTCGGGGACTGGCTGGTGCTCCTCGGGGTGCTCGCCGTCCTGCACGCGGCGGCGGGGGGCCATGTCGACCCGGCGACGGCCGTCGTGGCCGTGGCGCCGGGGCTGCTGGCCGCCACCGCCGTGGAGGGGCTGCGGCACCGGCTCCATGCCGCACGGCGCGGCCGGGCGGTCCGCCGGGTGCTGCTGGTGGGCGAGGCGGCGGGCCTGGACCGGGCGGCCGCGGAGCTCGGCTCCCGTACGGATCAGGGCTATCAGCTGGTGGCCGCGATCCCGGTCGGGCCCGACCGGCCGACGCACGAGGGCGTGCAGGTGCCGGGGCGGCTCGCCTCGTGCCCGGCGGACGACGATGTGACGACGGTCCTCGGCGGGGCCTACGCCCATGAGGCGGACCTGGTGCTGGTGGCTCCCGGGCCCCGGCTGACCGGGGACCGGCTGCGGCGGCTCGGCTGGGGGCTGCACGACGCGGGCGTCGCCCTCTGCGTGCTCTCCGAGCTCTCGGGCGTCGCGGCGTCCCGGGTGCGCCCGGTGACGGTGGCCGGGCTCACCCTGCTGCACATCGCCCCGCCGCTGCGCGGGGGCCCGCAGGGGGTGCTCAAGGCGGTGCTGGACCGCTTCGGCGCCCTGTTCGGGCTTCTGGTGCTCGCCCCGCTGCTGCTCGCGGTGGCGCTGAGCGTACGGCTCTCCTCGCGCGGCCCGGTCTTCCACCGGCAGGTCCGCCAGGGGCAGCACAACCGGCCGTTCACCATGTGGAAGTTCCGCACGATGGTGGCGGACGCGGAGGCGCGCAAGGCCCAGCTCGCCGAGGCCAACGAGGTCGACGGTCCGGTCTTCAAGATGCGCCGGGACCCCCGGGTGACGCCCGTGGGGCGGGCGCTGCGCCGGACGTCCATCGACGAACTCCCGCAGCTCTTCAATGTGTTGCTGGGTCAGATGTCGCTGGTGGGGCCCCGGCCCCCGCTGCCCGAGGAGGCGTCCCGGTACGACGAGCGGGAGCACCGCAGGCTCGCCGTGAAGCCGGGGCTGACCGGGCTGTGGCAGGTCAGCGGGCGCTCCGACCTCTCCTGGCAGGAGACGGTCTCGCTGGACCTCTGGTACGTCGACAACTGGTCCGTGGCCACGGACATGGGACTCCTCGCCCGTACGGTGCGTGCCGTCACCGACGGCCGCGGGGCCTACTGAGGGCGGCGGGCGTGCGGATACGAGGAGGGGCCGCGGTTCGCCGCCGCTCGCGCGGCGGCGAACGGTCAGGCGGCGGGCGGGAGTTAGCCGAGCCACCAGGCGTAGGTACGGGCGATGCCGTCACGCAGCGGGATCTGCGGCTTGAAGCCGAGGGAGGTCAGGCGGGAGACGTCGAGGAGCTTGCGGGGGGTCCCGTCGGGCTTCGAGGTGTCCCAGCCGATCCGGCCCTGATAGCCCGTCACCTCGGCGACAGTCTCGGCGAGTTCGCGGATGGTGAGGTCCTCGCCGCAGCCGATGTTGACCGGCTCGTCACCGTCGTACGCCTCCAGCAGGCGGACACAGGCGGCGGCCAGGTCGTCGACGTGAAGGAACTCGCGGCGCGGCGATCCGGAGCCCCAGAGGGTGACCTCCGGCGCGCCGTCCCGCTGCGCCTCGTGGAAGCGGCGGATCAGCGCGGGCAGGACGTGCGAGGTCTCCAGGTCGAAGTTGTCGCCGGGCCCGTAGAGATTGGTGGGCATGGCGCTGATGTAGGAGGCGCCGTACTGCCGCCGGTAGGACTGGGTCTGCACGATGCCGGCGATCTTGGCCAGCGCGTACGCCTCGTTGGTGGGCTCCAGCTCCCCGGTGAGCAGCGACTCCTCGCGGATCGGCTGGGGGGCGAGCCGGGGGTAGATGCACGACGAGCCGAGGAAGAGCAGCCGCTCGGTCCCCGCCGCGTGCGCCCCGGCGATCACGCTGAGCTGGATGCGCAGGTTGTCCTCCAGGAACTGCACCGGGTAGGTGCTGTTGGCCATGATCCCGCCCACCTTGGCGGCGGCCAGCACGACCGCGTCCGGGCGGATGTCCTTCAGATACGTCTCGGTCCGCGCGGCGTCGCGCAGATCGAGGAGGTCCCGGCCGCGGGTGAGCACCTCGTGGCCGTCGTCGGCGAGGCGGCGGGCCACCGCCGAGCCGACCAGACCGCGGTGGCCCGCGACGAATATGCGGGAGCCCGGGCGCAGTAGGGGGCGGGCGGATTCCTGGGGTGGGACGGGGAGTTCGGTCGTCATGGCTCGGATTGTGCCAGCAGTAAGGGACTGCGGTGATGTTTTGCCGCAGAACGCTCCAATTCCGATATGTCGGTGACCTGTTCGTCGCACGGACGGACAGCAGAGAAGGGGGAATCGTGGCGAAGACCGCGCTCATCACCGGAGTGACCGGCCAGGACGGCTCGTACCTGGCGGAGCTGTTGCTCGACAAGGGATACACGGTCCATGGCCTCATACGCCGCTCGTCGAGCTTCAACACCGAGCGGATCGACCACATCTACCAGGGCCCCGAGGAGCCGGAGCGCTCCTTCGTCCTGCACCACGCCGACCTCTCCGACGGGGTGGCGCTGGTGAACCTGTTGCGCGACATCCAGCCCGACGAGGTCTACAACCTGGGCGCCCAGTCCCATGTGCGGGTCTCCTTCGACGCCCCGCTCTACACGGGTGACGTCACCGGGCTCGGCACCATCAGGCTGCTCGAAGCGGTCCGGGCCAGCGGGATCGAGACCCGGATCTACCAGGCGTCGTCCTCCGAGATGTTCGGCGCGAGCCCGCCGCCGCAGAACGAGAAGACCCCGTTCCACCCGCGCAGCCCGTACAGCGTGGCGAAGGTCTACTCGTACTGGGCGACGGTCAACTACCGTGAGGCGTACGGCATGTTCGCCGTCAACGGGATCCTGTTCAACCACGAGTCGCCGCGCCGCGGGGAGACCTTCGTGACCCGGAAGATCACCCGGGGGGTGGCCCGGATCAAGGCCGGGCTCCAGGACCGGCTGCACCTGGGCAACCTGGACGCGGTCCGGGACTGGGGGTACGCGCCGGAGTACGTGGACGCGATGTGGCGGATGCTCCAGTGCGACACCCCTGACGACTACGTGGTGGCGACCGGCGAGGGGGTCAGCGTCCGGCAGTTCCTGGAGTTCGCCTTCGAGCACGCGGGCCTCGACTGGGCCGAGCATGTGCGCTACGACCCGAAGTACGAACGCCCCAGCGAGGTCGACGCGTTGATCGGGGACGCCTCCAAGGCGGAGGAGCTGCTGGGCTGGAAGCCCGAGGTGAAGTCGCGCGAGCTGGCCCGGATCATGGTGGACGCGGACATCCGGCAGCTCTCCGACCAGCTGACCGGGGCCGCCGTCCGGGTGGACAGATGAGGGCGCCGGGGCGGCCCCCCGGGGTCCTGGGCCGACTGCGCGGCGGGGTCCTCACCGCGGTCCTCGCGCTGGCCGCCGGGGTGCTCGCCCCGGTGGCCGCCGCGCCCCCGGCCGCCGCGCTGACCCCGCCGGTCGCCTTCACCGCCGACCATCTGCCCACGTACCAGACCAACGGGATCGTGTGGACGCTGGCGGAGGCGAACGGGGTCGTCTACGCGGGCGGCACCTTCTCCGCCGTCCGCCCGGCGGGTTCGGGCGGCGGCTCCACACCCGCCGTCAACTTCGCGGCGTTCAACGCGGCGACCGGGGCCCCGGTGGGCTGCTCGCTCTCCTTCACCCGGAACAGCGGCACCGCCACCGTGCGGGCGCTCGCCGTCTCGCCGGACAGGTCGACGCTGTACGTGGGCGGTTACTTCAACGCGGTCAACGGGACGAGCGCCAACGGGCTGGTCGCCGTCGACACCGCCACCTGCACGCGGCGGGCCGGGTTCTCGCCCGGCTTCTCGGCGACGGTCCGCGCGCTGGACGTGGCGGCGGACGGCACGGTCTACGCGGGCGGCGACTTCCAGTCCGTCAGCGGGCAGACCCGGCGCTTCTTCGCCGCGGTGACCCCGGCGGGCGCGGTCACCGGGTGGAATCCGAACGCGGACGACCCGGGCCGGACCCTGAAGGTGACACCGGACGGGCGGTCGGTGCTGATCGGCGGGGACTTCTTCACCGTGGGCGGCGCCGACTCCCATGCCATCGCGGTGGTCAGCGCCACCACCGGGTCGCTCACCCGGGGCTATCCGAACAACTTCATCCCGTCCACCGCCGTCATCAAGGACATCGTCACGGACTCCGCGTCCGGCGGCTGGTACGCGGCGGGCGAGGGCCGGGGCGGCAACTCCTTCGACGGCCGCCTCGCGATGGAGCTGGACGGCTTCGGCCAGCGCTGGCGGGACACCTGCCAGGGCGCGACGCAGGCGGTGCGGGTCTACAAGGGGGTGCTCTACGCGGCGAACCATGTGCACGACTGCTCGTCGATGGGCGGCTTTCCCAACCAGGCGCGCAAGCACCTCACCGCGCAGCGCGTGGACGATCCGGCGCTGCTGGGCTGGCTGCCCGACACGAACGACGGGATCGGGGAGCCGGTCGGGCCGCGTGCGCTGACCGTCTCCTCGCGCGAGGGCCGTGACTTCCTGTGGGTGGGCGGGGAGTTCACCACGGTCAACGGGGTGGCGCAGCAGTCGCTGACCCGGTTCGCGAACGGCCCGGACACCGGCTCGCCGAGCACGCCCGCTGCCAGTGTGTCGGCGCCGCGCGCGGGTGAGGTGCGGGTGAGCTGGCGGTCCTCGCTGGACCTGGACGACAGCCTGCTGACGTACCGGGTGTACCGCAACGGGAGTTCGGCTCCGGTCCACACGACGACCGGCTCGTCCCTCTTCTTCAGCCACCCCCAACTGACCTTCACCGACCGGAACGTGGTCGCGGGGCAGACGTACTCCTACCGGATCACGGCGACCGACGGCGCGGGCAACACCAGCGCACTCTCCCCCGCCGCCTCCGTGACCGCGGCCTCCGCCGCCTCCCCCTACCAGGAGCGGGTGCTGGCCGACGGGGCCGATCTGTACTGGCGTTACGACGAGCCCGGCGGGGCCTTCGCGGCGGACGCCTCGGACAGCCGGAACGGCGGGGTGTACGTGAACGCCCCGACGTACCGGTCCACGCCCTCGGCCGTCGCCGGTTCGGCCGCGCTCTCGCTGAACGGCAGCGACGAGTACGTGTACAGCGACCGGCTGCACCGCTACACCTCCCCCACCCCGTACTCCGTCGAGACGTGGTTCCGTACGACATCGACGCGCGGCGGGCGGATCGTCGGGTTCGGCAACAACATCGGTACCGCACAGGGCCATACGAGCTCGATCTCCGACAAACTGCTCTACCTGACGGACAACGGGCGGCTCGCCTTCGGTGTCCAGGTGGGCAGCACCAACAGCCGCCCCACCCTGACCGGTCCGGCGAGCTACAACGACGGCCGGTGGCACCACGCCGTCGCCACCCAGGGGCCGGGCGGCATGACGCTGTACGTGGACGGGGTGCGGGTCGCCTCCAACACGACGGCGGGGAACCGCTCGTACAACGGGTACTGGCGGGTCGGCGGTGACGCGATGCACAGCGCCTGGCCGAACCGGCCCACCAGCACCTACTTCGCCGGGCAGGTCGACGAGACGGCCGTCTACCCCTCCGCACTGACCGCCGCCCAGGTCGCCGCCCACCACCGACTGGCCCAGGCGCCCGCCGCGCCGGGCCCCACCGACAGCCACACCGGGGCGCCGCTCACCGGCACCCGGACCGAGTCGGCGGTCACCCACGACACCCGGCCGGCGCTTCCCGCGTCCGGGCCGGGGATCCATACCGGCGCAACCGCCGTCTCCACCGGCCCTTCGGTGGAGCTCATCGCGTCGGCACCGGGCGGGGCCCTCGGCCCCGCCTACCCACTCGTCCCGGCCAGCGGCGGGACGAACCGTCCGCGTGGCTGGCCGGGCGAGGCAGGATCGGCGGCCTTCCGGCCGCAGCACGAATCTCACCTTCGGAGCTGAATGATGAACGAAAGCACGGGGCAGAGAACCGGAAGGCGGGGCCGTGTCCGGGCCGTCGCCGCCGCTCTCGGCCTACTCGCCGGAGCCCTGTCCGCGACCGCGGCCGGGACCGCCCCGGCAGCGGCGCTGACCCCTCCGGTGGCCCTCACCGCGGACGATCTCTCCACCTGGCAGACCAACGGCATCGTCTGGGCCATGGCGGCCGGCGACGGCGTCGTCTACGCGGGCGGCACCTTCTCCACCCTGCGGCCCCCCAAGGCCGCACCCGGCACCAACCAGCAGCCCGCGGTGAACTTCGCCGCGTTCGACGCGGCGACGGGGGCGCCCACCGACTGCTCGCTGTCGTTCACGGTCTCCTCGGGGACCGCGACCGTACGCTCGCTGGCGCTCTCCCCCGACGGGAACACCCTGTACGCGGGCGGGCAGTTCGGGGCGGTGAACGGGATCGGGGTCAGCAACATCGCGGCCATCGACACCGCCACCTGCACCGTCCGCAACGACTTCAAGATCTCCGTCTCGGCCACCGTGCGGGCGCTCGCCGTCACCGCCGACACGGTCTATCTGGGCGGGGACTTCAGCACCGTCGGCGGCCAGACCAGAAGCAGGTTCGCGGCCGTCAGCACCGCAGGCGCCGCCCTGCTGCCGTTCACGGCCAACGGCGACGAGGTGGGCCGGGCCGTCGAGGTGACCCCGGACGGACAGCACGTGCTGCTCGGCGGTGACTTCTTCCGGATCAACGGCACCAACACCCACGCACTGGCCGTGGTCGACGCCACCACCGGTCAACTCACCAAGTCCTACCCGGGGTTCATCCACGACCGGTCCACGGTGATGGACATCACCACCGACGCCACCGGCTTCTACACGGCCAACGAGGGCACCGGCGGCGGGGTGTTCGACGGCCGGATCGCCCTGAACCTCAGCGACTTCCAGCAGCGCTGGCGGGACACCTGCCTGGGCGCCACCCAGTCGGTGGCGGTCTACTCCGGTGTGCTCTACAGCGGCAGCCACGCCCATGACTGCTCCTCCATGGGCGCCTTCCCGGACCAGCCGCGCAAGCACCTGCTGGCCCAGTCGGTCGACGACCCGACGCTGCTGCCGTGGTTCCCGGACACCAACGACGGCATCGGTGAGCCGGTCGGGCCGCGTGTGATGGCCCAGACCGGCAAGGGCGACCGCCACTACCTCTGGGTCGGCGGCGAGTTCACCACCGTCAACAGCTCCCCCCAGCAGGGGCTGACCCGGTTCTGGGACGGTCCGGACACCGGGGCGCCCTGGGTGCCCAACGTCAGCCTGTCCACGCTGACCCCGGGGCAGATCGACGTCAACTGGCAGACCAGCTTCGACACCGACGACGGGGAGCTGACCTACCGGATCTACAAGGACGGCTCGTACACCCCCGTCCACACCACGACCGGCTACTCCGTCTTCTGGAACCGGCCGCAGCTGAAGTGGACGGACACCGACGTCGTACCGGGCCAGACCTACTCGTACCGGATCACCGCGAGCGACGGCACCAACACCAGCGCCCGGTCCCCCGCCCAGTCCGCCACCGTGGCGACCGGCACCCAGGCGTACCCGGCCCGGGTCAGGGCCGACGGGGCCTCGCTCTACTGGCGGTACGACGAGGGCATCTCCACCTTCGCCCACGACAGCAGCGACAACCTCAACAACGGGTTCATGCGCAACTCCCCCTCCTACCGGCAGACCCCGGCGGCCGTCGCCGGACCGTCCACCGCGATCGGGTTCAACGGGACCAACCAGTACGCCTACAGCAACCGGCTCCACCCGCACCCGGCCCGGTTCACGGTGGAGACCTGGATCAAGACCACCACCACCCAGGGCGGCCGGATCATCGGCTTCGGGAACCTGACCCAGCAGAACAGCACCCGCCACGACAAGCTCGTCTACATGCGCAACGACGGACGGCTCCAGTTCGGGGTGCGCAGCGGCTCGGCCCGTACGATCGCCACCTCGGCGGCGTACAACGACGGCCAGTGGCACCATGTCGTCGCCACCCAGGGCCCCTCGGGGATGGCGCTCTACGTCGACGGGCAGTTGCGCGCGTCGAGCATCCTGTACACCACCAACGACAACTACCCGGGGTACTGGCGGGTCGGCGGGGACAACCTCTCCGGCTGGCCGAACCGGCCGACGAGCAACTTCTTCGCCGGACAGATCGACGAGACCGCCGTCTACCCGACCGCACTGACCGCTTCCCAGGTCAGCGCGCACTACGCCCTGAGGAACAGCTGATCCGATGAGGTACCCGTTCCTGGCCGGCGCCGTCACCGTCCTGACGGTGGCGGCGCTGGCCGCCTGCGGCTCGTCCGCGGACGGGAACGGTCCGGAGGCCGCGGGCGCCCAGCGCCCCGCGGCCTCCGGGCCCGCCGTCCCCGGCCCGTCCACCGAGGCCTCCGACCCGCCCGCGACACCGACGGCACCCGCCCCGCCCAAGGCACCCGCGGAGCCCGCCACCGAGGATCCGGCGGCCCCCGGGCCGCCGTCCGCTCCCGCCGCCACCGCCGAGGGCCCCAAGACACCCACCGACCAACTCACCCCCGCCACCGGGAGCTTCACCAAGAAGCAGAAGGAGTACCTGGAGGACCGGGTGCCCCAGGGCATGGACCCGGCCGCCGTGCTCCAGACCGGGCAGGAGACCTGCGACAAGCTGCGCTATCTGGTCAGGGTCGACCGGGACACCGCCGTGGGCGCGATCGCGACCGAGGAGATCACCGACGCCCCGGCCGCGGTGGCGGGGCTCTGCCCCCAGCACCAGGACCTGGTCGACGAGGCCGCGTACGCCTATCCGGACGGCACCCACACCGGGAAGGCGCTGCGGCCGGGCGTCTACCGCTCCGCCTCCCCCACCACGAACTGCTCCTGGCAGATCGAGGGCGCGGGCGGGAAGGAGCTGGCCTCCGGGAGCTCCGACACCGGCAAGTCCCGGAAGATCACGATCCCGAAGTCCGCCCGCACGTTCACCTCCACAGGCTGCTACGCCTGGCTGGCCGAAGGAGCCAAGGGATGACCGCTGGTAAGAGGAAGCTGCCCATAGCCGTGGCGATCCCCACGAAGAACGAGGGCCTGAACATCGCCGAGGCGGTGAAATCGGTGCTCGGCCACTTCGAGGCGGTCGTCGTGGTGGACTCCCACAGCACCGACGACACCGTGAAGATCGCCGAGGAGTGCGGGGCCGAGGTGATCACGTACACCTGGGACGGTGGCCACCCCCGGAAGAAGCAGTGGTGCCTGGAGAACGTCCGCACCGATCTGGACTGGATCCTGCTGCTCGACGGGGACGAGCGGCTCAGCCCGGGGCTGCTGGCCGAGCTGCGGGAGACCTTCCGCGATCCGGCGGCGCCGAAGCCCGCCGCGTACGACATTCCGCTCGGCTACTGGTTCTCGGGGAAGCGGCTGCGGCACGGATACACCATCCGCAAGCGGTCGTTGACCGACCGGACCCGCTGCCACTACCCGGAGGTCGGGGACCTGGACGCGCCGGGGATCGGGGAGGTGGAGGGCCACTACCAGCCGGTCGCGGCGAGTGTGGGGACGCTGGAGCACTCCATCGAACACCAGGATCTCGACCCGGTGACCGCCTGGTTCGAGCGGCACAACCGGTACTCGGACTGGGAGGCCTGGCTGGAGCAGCACCCCGAGGTGAAGGAGCAGGTGCGTCAGGTCAAGTCGCGCCAGGGGCAGTTGTTCCACAAGGCGCCGTTCAAGCCGGTGGTGTCGTTCGCATACATGTACCTCTACCGGCGGGGCTTCCTGGACGGCCGGGCCGGGTTCGACTTCGCGCTGGCCATGAGCTTCTACCGCTGGCAGATCGCCCTCAAGTCCCGTGAGAAGCCCGTACGTTGACGGGCCGGGCCGTTCACCCTCGCCTCCGGCGGACCACGTCATCGTAGGTCCGCCGGAGGGTGGCGGTGACGGCCTCGATGGTGAACCGCTCGTTGACCAGCTCCCAGGCGGCCTTGCCCGCCTGCTCGGCGGCCTCCGGCTCCAGCAGCTCCAGGATCGCGTCGGCGACCTTGCGGGCGTTGGCCGCGTCCTCGCCGACCCGGCTGTCGATGACCCGGCCCGCCCCGGCCTCCGCCACATCGGGGGCCTGCCCGCAGGTGCGGGTGATGATCACGGGGGTGCCGACGGACATCGACTCCAGGACCGAGACCGGGAACGGCTCCTCGATCGCGGGCAGCACATACACATCGGCCTCGCGCTGGGCGGCCAGCACCTCGTCGTGCTCCAGCGGGCCCACATGGTCCAGGGAGTCCGTGACACCCAGCCTCCGGGCGAGGGCGAGGGTGCCGGGCAGCGAGCCGGTGTCCGGTCCGGCCAGGACGAAGCGGGCGTCGGGGTGGCGGGCCAGGACGTGCGGGATCGCGGAGACGAAATCCTCGGGCCGCTTGCGCTCCTGGATCCGGGCGAGGTAGAGCACGGTGGGCGGCCGTCCGGGCTCACGGGCGGGCTTGCGCTCCTGCGGGCGGACACCGTTGACCAGCCGTACGGTGCGGGTGAGCGGGACGGGGGCGGCGACGGCGTTCACATCGACCCGCTCCATCTCGGTCAGGTGCAGGACGGCGTCGGCCTCGCGCAGCACCTTGCGGACCCCGAGCACATCGGTGAGCTGGGCGACCTTCTTCTCGGTGGGGTCGATCATGCCGTGGGTCTGGACGACCAGGGGCGTACGGGTCGCGAGGGCGAGCAGCGCCGCGGGCAGGGTCACCAGGTCCCGCATCAGATGGATGTGGACGAGGTCGGCGCCGCGCATCATGCGGTGTGCGGTGCGCAGGAGGGCGGCGGAGGTGATGCCGCTGACCTCGAACATCGGGAGGAGGTGCCGGGCCTGGAAGAGATGGACCGGAACTCCCTCGACGTGGCTGGGCAGTTCACCGTTCGAGAAGCCGTCGCCGAGGGCCATGATGCGGGCGTCGTCCCCGGCGGCCCGCTGGACCTTGGACAGGTTGAGCGCCACCCGGGTCGGCCCGCCGAAGGCGTGGTCCGGGGTGTGCAGCGTCACAACGTGCAGGATTTTCACCAGAGTTCCCCTCGACTGCGGCCACTTGTTCACAGGGTAGTCATCGGCCCCCCTCAAGTGGGCTGATTCGTTAGAGTGTTCAGCGGTTCACTGAACGGGGGGCGCATGACGTCGGTGCACACGTCGGCGCACGGACCGGTGGCCGACGCCTCCGCGCGCCCCGAGCGGTCCAGGGCCCTGGGCGGGCCTCCGGAGCCGCCCGAGCGGCCGATCGCCTGGTCGATGCTGTCGCGGGCCCTGTCCGTGCCGCTGATCCTGGGCCTGGTCTGCTTCCTGCCCGCGGTGATCGCCGCGCAGCCCGGCAGCGGGGTCCGGGACACCGCGTACTGGCTCCAGCTGGTGCTGACCTGCTACGCGGGGGCCCGGCTCGCGACGATGATCCTCTCCACCCGGCGGCGGCTGCTCCAGGGCGTCTTCTGGATGTTCGTGTACATCGCGATGGGCGTGGCCCCGTTCGCCCAGGTGGTGATCGGGCAGACGCCGACGCCGATGGTGGGGCCGCGGCAGGACCTGGTCACGGCCATCGCGATGATCCTGGTGGGGTGTGCCGCCTTCGACCTGGGGGCGCTGCTGGCCTCGCGGCGCCCGCTGCGGCGCCGTACGCCCTCCGCGCGGAGCTCGGGCGGCGGAGGGGGAGGACCGGCCGTGGCGCATCCGCTGCGGCTGCGGCTGCTGGTGGTGCTGGCGTTCGCGGCGAGCGCGTTCTACGTGATGAAGCTGGGCGGGCCCGCGGTCTTCTTCTCCAGCCGGCAGGAGATCAACGAGACCGTGGCGGCGAGCGGGGTCGCCTCGGAGGGCTCCAATGTGGGCTCTGCGTTCGTCAAGGGCTTCGGCCAGGTCCCGGCGCTGCTGGCCCTGCTCTTCTACACCCGCCGCCTGGCCACCTCCTACCGGGCCCGGCGCACCCCGTCGACGGTGCTGGTGTGGGTGGCGCTGGCGGCGCTGAACCTGCTGGTGAACAACCCGATATCCAACGCCCGTTACTGGTTCCTGACGGTGCTGCTGGCGTTCGTGTTCACCGCGTTCCCGAGCAGTGCGGCGGTCTACCGCACGGTGCTGGCGACGGGGGTGGCGGGGGCGCTGGTGGTGTTCCCGTACGCGGACAAGTTCCGGTACGACGAGGAGGGCCAGAAGCCCGCGCAGTCGGCCTCGGTCTTCGAGCCGCTGGTGACCAAGGACTACGACCAGATGGTGATGTTCGCCAACACCATCTCCTGGGTCGACACCCGGGGCCACACCTACGGCCGCCAACTGACCGGCTCGGCCCTGTTCTTCGTGCCCCGCGCGCTGTGGAGCGGGAAGCCGGAGGACACCGGGGTACGGGTCGGGCAGTGGATGGGGCTGCGGATGACCAATCTCTCGGCCCCGCTGTGGACGGAGTTCTGGGTCGACTTCGGCGCGACGGGGATGATCGGCGGGCTCGCCCTGATCGGCTACGCGGTGGCGCGCACCGACCGCCGGTACGCGCTGGCCGTCACCCGGGCGGGGCCCGGCCCCGGGAGCGTGCTGGCCATCGCCGCGCCGCTGATCGCCGGGTACACCTTCATCCTGCTGCGCGGCCCGCTGCTCCAGGCGGCGGGGAAGCTGGCCATCGCCGCGCTGTGTCTGCTGCTGATCAGCACGTTCAGGGAGCAGAGGGCCGCGCGCCGGCGCTGACGCCTTCCTCCGGCGCGGGTTTGCGGCGGCGCAGCCGGGCCACTCTGATCCAGGTGGCGGCGGCCTTGCAGAGCGAGCCCAGGAAGAGCCCCCAGGCGGCGCCCAGGACGCCCCCGACGACGTAACCGCCCGCGAGGAACGCCACGGAGGTGAGCGAGAAGACCACCTGGATGGAGAGCGTGGTGCGCGGGTCGAGCATCCGCAGGGCGAGCAGCCCGCAGGTGCCGACGGCCATCGCCGCGTACTGGCTGCCGGTCGCGGGCAGCAGGGCGGCGGCCACCGACCAGGTGTCGCCCAGGAGTTGGCGGCCCGCGCGGTCGGGGAGCAGGGCGAGGACGGTGGCCCAGAGGGCGGCGGTGGTGGCGAGGACGGCGGCGAGGGCGGCGGTGGCCCGCACCCGGCTGCGCTCGTCGGCGATGCGGCCGAGCAGCGGCGGGCCGAAGGAGGTGGCGGAGGTGAACAGCACGTTCAGCGGCCCGAACAGGGTGGTCGCCCCGCGCAACGCGCCGACCAGCAGCGGGTTGCCGACGGCGCCGAGGCCCAGGACGGAGAGCTGGCCCGTCGCGTTGCCCACGCCGAACTCCACGGTGAACCGCTGCCCGAGGTGGCCGCGCCGCAGCATCGGCCGGAGCAGGAACGGGGTCCCGGCGGTGGAGCGGTGGAGCAGGGCGGCGGAGAGCAGGAGCGCGGGCAGGGCGGAGAGGCCCCAGAGCGCGATCAGGCGGGCAGGAGAGGCCCCGTACACCTGGGTGCCGAGCGCGCCGAGGACGCAGGCCAGCCGCAACAGGTCGGAAAACAGGGCGAGATGGGGCTGCTGGAGGGTGGAGAAGGCATACCGTACGGCGTCCTGGCCGAGCACGACCGGCAGGACGAGGCCGAGCATCATCAGCGCGCGTGCGGTGTCCCCGGGGACGAGGAAGCAGACGGCGGCCAGGAGCGCGCCGAGCGCGGCGGCGGCGAGCAGGGTGAACGCGACGGCGGAGCGGCAGGCGCCGCGGGTCTCCGCGCCGCCGCCCCGCTTGAGGACGAGCGGCTGCCCGGTGTACGCGCCCGAGACGCCGAGCAGCACCGTGAAGACCAGGTAGACCGCGGAGAAGCGGGCGAAGTCGGCGAGGGTGGAGAGCCGGGCGGCGGCCACCAGCACCAGGATGTTGGTGAGCGCCGCCACGCCCTGGTCGGCGACCGAGCAGAGGACGGCCGTACGGGCTCTCACCGCCGCGCCGCCGGAAGGGTTAAGGAGCGCAGGCCGAGGGTCTCGGTGGGGTCGCCCTTGACCTCGGGCGCGTCCGGCTCGGCAGCCGGGGTGGGGCCTGAGCCGCCACCGGGACGGCGCCGGGTGGACTTCGTCCGGCGCTCCGGCCGGAGCAGCCGCCGTCGGCCCGGGTGGAGCAGGGCGCCGAGGACGGAGCCGCCGGAGGCGCCGATGATCTCGCGGATGCGCTCCAGGTCGCCGCGGTGCACCTCGCGCGGGTCGCAGACGACCATGACGCCCTCCACCCTGTCGACCAGGGCGACCGCGTCCGCGTAGGAGAGGACGGGCGGGGCGAGGACGATGACGACGCTGCCGGGCCGGTCGGCCTCCGCGACGATCCGGCCGACCGGGGTGGAGGTCAGGGCGCGCGGGACGTTGTCGACGGTGGTGCCGGGGATCAGGGCGAAGGCGCCGGAGCCGGGGACGTCCACGTTGGAGCGGCCGCCGGTGGGCCAGCTTCCGTCGCCCTCCTCGGCGGCCCAGCGCGGCGGGCGGACCTCGTGGGCGGCGGGGCCGAGCGCGCGGGCCAGGGACGGGGTGCGCAGGTCGGCCTCGACGAGGAGGACGTCCCGGCCCATCTCGGCGAAGGCGGCGGCCAGGTTGGCGGCGGCCGCCGCCGCTTCGGCGTTGTCGCCGCGCGGGGCGGTGACCAGCAGACGGCGGCTCTCGGCGAACGACGGGTCGTAGGCGAGCCGGAAGGCGACCGCCCGGTACTCCTCGGCGAGCCGGGAGCCGCCGCACCCGATGGCGAGCACCGTTCCGGCGGCCTGGCGTTCGCGGGGCAGGGTGCCGAGCAGCGGGGCGCCGAGGGAGCGGACCAGCTCGCGGGTGGATCGTACGGTGGGGTCGAAGACGAGCCGCACCCAGGAGAGCAGCAACCCCAGCGCGAGGCCGACGACCCCGCCGAGACCGAGCAGCATGGGCAGGCCGGGGCCGGTGGGCGAGGTGGGGGCGACGGGCTTCTTGTTGAGGTAGCCGGGGGTGGTGTCCAGGGCCTTGAGCTCGGAGATCTTCCGGCTCAGCTCGGAGATGGCGACGATGATGTTGGCGCGGGCGCTGGTGACGTCGTTGTTCGCGCCCACCCCGACCTGCTTCTCCAGCAGGTCGCGCTTCTCCTCCAGCGGGCCGAGCTGGGCCCGGTAGCCCTCGGACATGTTCCTGATGCTGTCCTCGGTGCGCGCCTTGCGGTGGGTCAGATAGGCATGGGCGAGGGCTTCGGCGCGGACCCGGGACTGCTCGGGGGCGGCGCCGGTGTAGGCGAAGCGGAGGGTGAGGGTGTTGGGCGGGTTGGTGACCTGGAGCCCGGCGAGCAGCTCGCGGGCGGTGACGTCGTCGCCCTTCTTGAGGAGCGTGGCGGCGGCCAGGGTGCCGACGGTGTCGCTGACTGCGGTCTGCCGCTCGGAGCCGATGTTGATTCCCTTGTCGGCGCTGGCTCCGGCGGCGAAGGGGTCGGAGATGGCCGAGCGGACGAGGACCTCGCCGGTGGCGGTGTAGGTGTCCTCGCCGCTGAGCGCGAGAAAGCCGCCGCCGAGCAGGCCGATGACGACGCCGACGGCCAGCAGCGCCCGGTAGCGCAGGAGTTGGCGGAACTGGTCGCGCAGGAGCGCCGGTTCGTCGTGGTCGTCCAGGACCCGGTTCACGGGGGTCATCGGCGGGAACTCCCTCGTCCGTCCACCAGGACCTCGGCGAGCAGGGCGTCGAAGCGGGCGAGCCCCGCCTCCCGGCTCAGGTGGCGCGCCACGTACCGCGGGCCCTCGGCCCCGAGGGCGTCGGCCGCCGCCGGGTCGGCGGCCAGCTTCCGTACGGTCTCCAGCAGGGCGGCCGGGTCCTCGGGGGCGACGAGCACCCCGGCCCCGGAGCGGCGCACCTCGTCGGCGGTGCCGCCGTCGTCGGCGACGGAGGCGATGACCGGGCGGCCGGAGACGAAGTAGGAGGTGAGCTTGGAGGGGACGCTCATATCGAGGACGGAGGCCCGCTGGGTGACCGCGAGGACGTCGGCGGCGGCGAGGATGTCGGTGAACTCCCCTGCTCCGGCGGGCTCCAGGAAGTCCACGTTGGGCAGTCCCTCGGCGCGGGCGCGCAGGGCGTCGCGCTGATTGCCGTCGCCCATGAGGACGACGCGGACGTCCGGGGCGAGGCGGGCGGTGTCCACGAGGACTTCGAGGCCCTGCTTGAGGCCCATGTTGCCGGAGTGCAGCAGGACGGGGGTGCCGGGGTCCCAGCCGAGCCGGGCCCGGGTGGCCGCGCGGTCGGCGGTGGGGCCCTGCACATGGGTCCAGTTGGGGACGAGGCGGATGCGGCCGGGGTCGACCCCGAGGGCGGTGACGCCGGGGACGAAGGTCTCGTGGATGACGCCGACGAGGGCCGCGCCGCTCAGCGCGTACCGCTCGGCCGCCGCCGCCACGGCCGCCGCCCGGCCGCCGCCCCGGATGCCGCTCTGCGCGGCGGCGGCGCCCATCAGGTCCTGGACGACGGGTATGTGGGGGACGCGGTGGCGGCGGGCCAGGCGGGCCGCGATGACTCCCCCGGCGAGGCTCGGCATCTGGGAGATCACGGCGTCCGGTCTGCCCGGCGGTGGCGCGATCAGCCCGGTGGCGAGGACGCTCGCCTCGAACGCGGCGCGTTTCAGGGCCGTCTGACGGGGTGGCACATAGTGCCGGCGCCGGTGCACGCCGACGCCGCCGCGTATCTCCACCGTCCGCCACACGTTCCGGTACGCCTCGTCCAGCCGCCAGGACGGGTAGTGCGGCATCCCGGTGAGCGCCCGCACCCGGGCGCCCGACGCGGCCCAGTGCTCGGCGAGTTGAGTGGCGTACGGGCCGATGCCCGTGACCTCTGGTGCGTAGTTCGTCGACACCACCAGAAGGCGGCGGTTCTGCAACGGCCTGTGCCGTTCGACATCGGACATCGGACGATCGCCTTCCCCCCACAACAGCCGCTGTTCCCGGCAGGGAACAGCCCTTGTCGAGCTTATCCGTTCACGGCTTGCTCAAGTGTTCTTCACAGTAAGGTCGTTGGAACATCACCGGATCATGTCGACCGTGGGGGGAGAGATACGGATGGTGCAGCACAGGGTGGGGTACGCACCCGGGGTGTACGACCTGTTCCACGTGGGCCACCTCAATATCCTGCGGCATGCCCGCAGTCAGTGCGACTACCTGGTCGCGGGGGTCGTCTCGGACGAGATGGCCGCCCTCGCCAAGGGCCACACGCCCGTCATCCCGTTGCGCGAACGGCTGGAGATCGTCCGCAGCGTGCGGTTCGTCGACGCCGCTTTCGTGGAGACCGTGCCGGACAAGGTCGAGACCTGGCAGCAGGTCCGGTTCGACGTCATCTTCAAGGGCGACGACTGGCGGGGCACGGACAAGGGGAAGAAGCTGGAGCGCGACTTCGCCGAGGTCGGCGTGGAGGTCGTCTACTTCCCGTACACCGTGCACACGTCCAGCACCCAGCTGCGCCGGGCACTGGACGTGCTCGTCAGCCGGGACGGAGCGCTCTCAGCTCCCTGAACCACTTGGCGAGGAATGCCGCCAGGAAGAGCGTGTGGACCACCGCGAGCACGGCGTACCCGGCCCGGAAGGCCCCGGGTGCGCCGAGCAGCAGGAACACCAGGCAGAAGACCCCGTAGTCGGCGGGGAGCAGGGCGAGGGCCCGCACCCGGGAGACCGGAGCCGCAGGAGCCGCGCTCTGCCGGGCGGCCGCCGCCTTGCCGAGCTGTTCGCGCAGCAGCCCCGCGCAGAAGGTGGTCACGGCGGCGAGCTGGAAGCCCAGCGGCAGCAACAGCCAGCCGTCCGAGGGCAGTTCACCGAAGCGGTAGAAGGAGACCAGCACGGCGGCGTGCACGAGCAGCAGCTTGCCGCAGTCCACCACATGGTCCAGCCACTCCCCGTCGGGTCCGCCCCGGCCGGTGAGCCGGGCGAGCTGGCCGTCGGCGGAATCGAAGGCGAAGCCCACGGCGAGGGCGGCGTAGACCGCGAGGCCCAGCGCCCAGGACGGTTCGACGAGCGCGACCGCCGCGAGCGCACCGTAGGTGAACAGCGCACTGATAAGCGTGACTTGATTGGGTGTCAGCCCGATCCGGTACGCGCCCGCGGCGAGCAGCCGCCCGGCCGGGCGGTTCACGTACCGCGAGTAGAGTGAGACGCCCTTGGCGCTCTTCTGTGCGCCGCGCAGTTCGCGCAGCACCGTGCCCGTGCTTCCCATACGCCCCCCAGCGTCCGGCATTGCCCGCATCATGGCATGCGGAGACCGGAGCCGTGGCGTGATCGACCGGACGCACCCTCACGGCCGACGACCGGCAGTCGGCAGTCGGCAGTCGGCAGTCGGCAGTCGGCAGTCGGCAGTCGGCAGTCGGCAGAAACGGTGTTGGTCAATCTTATGAACTGTCTGGAAAATCTCTTGCCCTGCTCCGATCGCGGTCACCAGACTCGCACTGCCGCACCACAGCACCGCACTTCAGCACCACAGTTCCTGCCGGACCGGGGCACGAGG
Organism: Streptomyces sp. NPDC059452; assembly: GCF_042750035.1. Lineage (NCBI taxonomy): Bacteria > Bacillati > Actinomycetota > Actinomycetes > Kitasatosporales > Streptomycetaceae > Streptomyces > Streptomyces sp. NPDC059452. The sequence goes on along the minus strand of NZ_JBHYVE010000024.1, from coordinate 49,302 downwards.
AGTAGGCGTTGAGCACTGGCGATACCTGGGCCTATGACGGCCGGCGCTACCGCATGTACCGGTTCCCTGCCGATGTCCAGCAGGAGGTCAACGCACTCAACCGGGCCGACAACTGGCATGTCTTCCTCGCCTGGGCCGAGGACGTGTTCTGGATGGCGCTCTGCGTCCTCCTCTGTGTCTACGGCTCCTACTGGTTCTATCCGCTCGCCGTCCTCGTCATCGGGGCCCGGCAGCGTGGGCTCTCCACCTTGCTGCACGACTGCGCGCACGGGGTGGGCGTCGCCGACAAGCGGCTCCAGATGTTCGCCGGGACGCTGCTGACCGCGTACCCGATCTTCCAGCAGCACTACGCCTACAAGGTCTCCCACGTCTTCACCCACCACCCCAAGCTCGGCAGCCCGGACGGCGACCCCGATCTGCGGTTCTTCATCGAGCAGGGCGCCTACCGGAAGTCGGCCACGGCGAACTACGTGCGGCGGGTCGTCGTCTTCCCCCTGCTGGGCACCCAGACCTGGGCCTATCTGCGCTATCTCGTACGCAACCGGTACCGCGTCATCGCGGGCGTGGAGAAGCGGCCCGAGGCCTCCTCGCCCGTGCAGCGGCGCAAGCAGGCGCTGGACCGGGCCGGTTTCTGGCTGTTCTGGGGGCTCGTCGTCGGGTTCGCCTGGTACGGCGGGTGGCTGCCGGAGCTCGCGCTGTTCTGGGTGGTTCCGTACCTCACGAGCTTCCAGATCCTCGGCTGGTACATCGAACTCTCCGAGCACACACCGCTGGTGCGCGACTCGAACACCGATCTGTACATGACGCGCAACCGCAAGAGCCGCAGCTGGGAGAAGTTCCTGACGGGCATTCACAACGACAACTACCACCTGGAGCACCACCTCGACCCCCGCACCCCGTTCTGGAACCTGCACAAGACGCGCAAGATCCGGCTCCGGGACCCGAACTACGCCGCCGTCGACCGGGCGCTCGGCGGGCTGTTCCACCGCGGGCCCGAGGGGCAGCCCAGCACCATGTCGGCGATCGTCCGCTCCATGACGCCCGACCCCGGCCGGGACGCCACGCCGGAGAAGGCGCCCGGCGCGGACGCCGTACCCGAGAAGACGCCCGCCCCGGCAGCCACGCCCGAGAACCGGAACCAAGAAGGACGCGATGTCGCAGCCTGACCACAGGGCTCTCGCAGCCAAGGAGTTCACCAGGCCCGAGTCGGCCGCCGTGCACGGCGGTTCGCAGTCGCGGCTGGGCATCACCCCGCCCATGGTGACCCCGATCTTCCAGACCGCCGCGTACGAGCTGCCCAGCACGGCCGCCGCGGCGGGCATCTTCGACCTGATCCAGGACGGGCAGGCCTACACCCGGCTCAACAACCCGACCTGTGACGTGCTCGAAGAGCGGATGGCGGCGGTCGACGGCGCGGCCGCCGCGCTCGCCGTCGCCTCCGGTCAGGCCGCCGTCAGCCTCGCCCTGCTCAACATCTGCCAGGCCGGTGACAACATCGTCAGCTCCAACGAGCTCTACGGCGGCACCTGGAACCTGCTCGCGAACACCTTCGCCCGCTTCGGCATCGAGACCCGGTTCGTCAGCCCCGGGGACCCCGCGAACTTCGCCGCCGCGACCGACGAGCGCACCCGCTGCTACTTCGGCGAGACCCTGCCCAACCCCCGGCTGCGGCTCTTCCCCGTCGAGGAGGTCGCCCGGATCGCCGAGGACCACGGTCTGCCGCTGGTCCTCGACAACACGATGCTGCCGTACGTGCTGCGCCCCATCGAGCTGGGCGCGCACATCCTGGTGTACTCCGCCACCAAGTACATCGGCGGACACGGCTCCACCCTCGGCGGGCTGATCGTCGACGGCGGGACCTTCGACTGGGAGCGGCACGCGGAGCGCCATCCGCTGCTGACCACGCCCGACCCGGCGCACGGCGGCGTGGTGTGGACCCGCACCGGCAAGGAGCTCAGCGGTCCGCTCGGCCGCAGCAGCTATCTGCTGAAGGCCCGCGAGACCCTGTTGCGCGACCTCGGGCCCTGTCTGAGCCCGTTCAACGCCTTCCTGCTGCTCCAGGGGCTGGAGACGCTTCCGCTGCGGATGCGGGTGCACGGCGAGAACGCCGCCAAGGTGGCGGCCTTCCTGCACGGCCACCCCCTCGTCGACCAGGTCATCCACCCCGCCCTCGCCGAGGGCGAGGAGGGCGAGCGGGTGCGCCGTCTCCTGCGCGGGAACACGGGCCCGCTGGTGCAGTTCGAGGTCAAGGGCGGCCGGGAGGCGGGCAGCCGGTTCATCGAGGCGCTCCGGCTGATCTCGCACGTCACCAACATCGGGGACGTACGGTCCATGGCCACCCACCCCGCCTCCACCACCCACGCCCAGCTCCCCGAGGCGGAGCAGATCGCGGCCGGTGTCACCCAGGGGTCGATCCGGCTCGCGGTCGGCGTCGAGCACATCGACGACCTGCTCGCCGACCTCGACCAGGCGCTGAAGGCGATATGAGCGCGACCGGTACGGGCCCGCCCCTGGTCGCGCTCGCCTGTGTCACCGAGGACGTCGGCGGCGTCCCGCACGCGGCGGTCCGTCAGGTCTACGTGTCGGCGCTGGAGTCCGTCTCCGGCTGCGCGGTCGTCCTGGTGCAGGGGCCCGCCGCCCGGCTGCCGTCGGTGCTCGACCGCTTCGACGGGGTCGTCCTGGGCGGCCATGAGTCCAACGTGGCGCCGGAGCGGTACGGCAGCCCGCCCGGCCCGGGCCAGCGCGCACCGGAGCGGGACGAGCTGGCCCTGTCGCTGCTTCCCCTCGCGGTCGGCGCCGGTCTGCCCGTCCTCGGCATCTGCCGGGGGCTCCAGGAGCTGAACGTGGCGTACGGCGGGACGCTGCGGGACATCGGCGCGCTGCCCGTCGGCGCGGCGCACCGGGAGGATCTGAGCCTGCCCCGGGACGAGCAGTACCTCCCCGCGCACGACATCGCGGTGACCCCCGGCGGGCTGCTGCACGAGATCGTCGGGCAGGACACCGTACGGGTCAACTCCCTGCACCAGCAGGCGGTCGGCTCGCTCGCGCCGGGGCTCAGGCTGGAGGCGGCGACGGCCGACGGTGTCGTCGAGGCGGTCTCGGTGGCGGACGCCCCCGCCTTCGCCCTCGCCGTGCAGTGGCACCCCGAGTGGTACGCCTCGTCCGACGCGGTCTCCAAGGCGCTGTTCACCGCGTTCGGGGCGGCCGCCGCCCGGCACGCCCGGAGGCGCGGGTGACGAAGGCTTCCCGCCGCCCGGAGAGCCTGGTGCTCTTCGGTGCGGACCGGCCGCTGCGCCTGGAGTCCGGCCGGACCCTCACCGATGTGCCCGTGGCCTTCGAACGGTACGGCCCGCCCGACGCCACGGGCGCGGACACGATCTTCGTCTGCCATGCCCTGACCGGCGACGCCCATGTGGCCCGGCACCGGCCGGACGACGCCCCGGGCTGGTGGGAGTCGATGGTGGGGCCGGGCCGCCCGATCGACACCGGCCGCTACCAGGTGATCTGCGCCAATGTGCTCGGCGGCTGCGCGGGCACCCTGGGCCCGGCGCCGTTCGCCGGTCGCACCACCTGGGAGCCGTTCCCGCAGGTCACCGTGGCCGACATGGTCGCCGTCCACCGGGAGCTGCTGCGCCGGCTCGGTGTGGGGCGGCTGCACGCGGTCGTCGGCGGCTCCCTGGGCGGTATGCAGGCGCTGGAGTGGCTGCTGCGCCATCCGGGGGACGCCGAGCGGTACGGGCTGATCGCCACCTCCGCCCAACTGTCCACCGACAACCTCGCGTTCAACGCCATCGCCCGCGCCGCGATCCGCAGCGACCCGCGGTTCCTGGGCGGTGGCTACCGGGCCGGGGAGGGGCCGGACGCGGGGCTGGGCATCGCCCGCATGATCGGCCACCTCACCTATATGTCCGGGGCCTCCTTGCAGACGAAGTTCGACCGCGGCCTCGCTCCGCCGCCGCACGGAGTCTCCCCCGAGGGGGACGCCTCATGGGGGCCGTTCTCCGTGGAACGCTATCTGGAGCACCAGGCGGACAAGCTCGTCGCGCGCTTCGACGCGAACAGCTACCTCTGTCTCACCAACGCCATGGACCTGTTCGACCCCTTCGCGACACCGTACGAGGACGTCGCCGAGGCGGGACCGGACGTGCACCTCTTCAGCTTCGCCTCGGACCGGCTGTACGGGGTCGAGCACAGCCGCCACATCAGGGAGCGGCTGGACAAGGCGGGCGTCGGCTGTGCGCACTTCCACGAGGAGACCTCGCGGGGAGGCCACGACGCCTTCCTGATGGACGTGCCCGGCTATCTGGACGCGGTGGGCCGCTGGCTCGCCGCACCTTCGCGCCGCAGAGCCCCCGAACCCGGCGCACCCGGCGTCGTCTCCCTCCCCACCACCCGTACCCAGCAGCCCAGGAGAAGTTCCCATGACGTCGATGCGTGACACCCCCGGCGCCCCGGCAGGCTCCACGCCGGACCGGACATCACGCGGGATCGGCGCGATCATCCAGCGGCCACTGGTCCCCGACCGGCCCGCTCGCCGACTGTCGCAGCTGGTCGTCGGACTGACTCTCTACGGCATCAGCTCCGCGATGGTGATCCAGTCCGGGTTGGGCGTCGAGCCGTGGGACGCGCTGAGCCAGGGCCTGTCCCGGACCTTCGGCCTGGGCGTCGGCGTGTGGACCAACATCATCGGCGCGCTGGTGCTGCTGCTGTGGATTCCGCTGCGCAACAAACCCGGTCTGGGCACCGTGCTCAACGTGCTGATGATCGGCACGGTGATGGACCTCTTCATGGCCTGGACGCCCGTGCCCGAGGCGATGTGGCTGCGCTGGACCGTGCTGATCTCCGGCGTCGTCCTCAACGGCGTGGCCACCGGCATGTACATCGGCGCGGGCCTCGGGCCGGGGCCCCGCGACGGGCTGATGACCGGATGGGCGGCGCGCGGCCACTCCATCCGGGCCGTCCGCTGGGTCATCGAACTGACCGTGCTGGTCATCGGGTTCCTGCTCGGCGCGACGCTCGGCATCGGCACGCTCATCTACGCAGTCGCCATCGGGCCGCTCTCGCAGATCTTCATCCCGATGTTCGACTTGAAGGGCCGGACGCCGAAGGAGCCGGAGCCCGGCGCCGGGAGGAGCGGGGCGCCGGACGACGAGCCGGTGCCCGACGTGAAGAGCCGGACACCGGACGGGGACGCCCCTTAGGACTTGTCGCGTACGGGAGCGCCCCTCAGGACTTCTCGCGTGCGGAGCGGGTGGTCGGGCTCTCGTCCGTAAGCTGCTCGTCCAGCTCGTCGAAGAGCAGCCCGTCGTGGTCGACCTGCCCGGTGCGGTACGCGGAGCGCGCGACCAGGTGCGAGGCGACGGGGCCGGTGAGCATCTGGAAGAAGCCGATGAGCACGAGGGTGGCGAGGTCCATGCCGGTACGCAGCCGCAGGGCCACCCCGGCCAGCACCAGGATCATGCCGAGGGTCTGCGGCTTGGTCGCCGCGTGGCTGCGGGAGAGCACATCGGGCAGCCGCAGCATGCCGATCACCCCGAGCAGGCAGATCGCCGCGCCGAGGAGGACGAGCACGGCTCCGGCCGTGTCGAGGATCTGGAGCCAGGTGTTCACCGCGGGCCCTCCTTGGTCTCACCGGAACCGGCGGCCGGAGCCGGGGGCGGGGTCGGGGCCGTGACGGCGGTGGGCCGGTCGCGTACGGCGATGAAGCGGGCGATGCCCACCGAGCCGGTGAAGCCGAGGAAGGCGAGCACCAGCATGATCGGGAAGTAGAACGAGTCCCGCGCGATGGCGGACTTGGCGCCGAGACCGGCGATGATCAGTGCGGCGATCACGTCCAGCGAGATGGCCCGGTCCAGCATGGAGGGGCCGCGCCAGATCCGGCCCAGCAGCAGCAGTCCCGCGACCAGGACCAGCACGACGGCGGCGGTCAGCAGAACACGGTCGATCTGTTCGAAGACGCTCACGGTGCGGGCCTCCCGGCGGCGAGCTGCGGCGGTGGGGGCGGTTCGGCGACGCGGGCGATCTCGTCAGGGGTGCCGAAGGCGCGTACGGTCAGTTCCTCCAGCCGCCAGACCTGCTGCCGGGCGGCGTCGAGCTCCTCGGGCCGGTCCGCGTCCAGGACGTGCACGAAGACGGTGGCGGTGGCCCGGCGCACCTCGATGACGGAGCCGCCCGGCAGGTTGGAGACGGCCACGGCGACGGCGGCGAGCATCAGGTCGCTGCGGCAGCGCAGCGGTACGCCCATGACGGCGGCCTGATGCGGCAGCCCGGTGAAGATCTGCCGGGTGACTTTCACGCCCGAGGTGTACATGTCGTAGAGCAGGTATCCGGCCAGCCGGATGATGCCCCAGGGGTGGAGCCGGAGTCCGAGGTCGACCGGGGGCAGCGGGAAGGCCAGGCAGACGGCCGACGCGACGATCACGCCCGTGATGATGTTGGCCAGGTTGAAGGTGGACCAGAGCAGCACCCAGATGAGGGTGAGCCAGGCGATCAGCGGCAGGTCCAGTACGCGTCCGCGGCGGCCGATCTTGCAGCTGAACGGCGGCAGGTCGGCGTTGCGGTACGAGAACCGCAGGAAACGGCTCACCGGCCCAGCACCTCCTCGATGTAGGGCGTGCGCTCCAGCAGTTCGACGGCCGAGCGGTCGGTGAAGGCGGCGAGCGGTCCGGCGAAGACGGTGAAGGCCAGGGCGAGCACGACGGTCGCCGCGGTGGCCGCCGTCATCGGCCAGGGCAGCCGGCTGGTGGTGGTGACGGCCTTCTCCCGCAGCTTCGCGGCGACCGGGCTGCCGGCCGCGGCCGGGACGACGCGCTCGTCACCGGTGCCGGGGAGGCCGTCGGGGCCCTCGTCGATGTCGTCGTCGCTGTCGTCCCCGGACTCCAGGACCGTGCCCGCCTCGGCCTGTCCGGGCGGGGCCGCCCGCCAGAACGCGAGGTTCCACACCTTGGCGGTGACGTACAGCGTCAGCAGGCTGGTGACCACCGATCCGGCGACCAGGATCCAGGCCCAGGTACTGCCGTCGGCGACACCCGCGCGCATCAGCCCCAGCTTGCCGATGAACCCGGAGAGCGGTGGGATGCCCGCGAGGTTCATGGCGGGGACGAAGAAGAGGAGCGCGAGCACCGGCGCGGCCTTGGCCAGCCCGCCGAGCCGGGTGAGCTCCGTGGTGCCGCCCCGGCGCTCGATGAGTCCAGCGACGAGGAACAGCGTGGTCTGGACGGTGATGTGGTGGACGACGTAGACGATGGCGCCGCCGTACGCGTCCCGGGTGGCGAGGCCGATCCCGAAGACCATGAAGCCGATGTGGCTGATCAGGGTGAAGGAGAGCAGCCGTTTCAGGTCGGTCTGGGCGACCGCGCCGAGGATGCCGATGACCATCGAGGCCAGCGCGACGGCCATCAGGAGGTCGCCGATCCGGTTGCCCGGGAAGAGCAGCGTCTCGGTCCGCATCATGCAGTAGACGCCGACCTTGGTGAGCAGTCCGGCGAAGACCGCGGTCACGGGCGCGGGCGCCGTCGGGTAGGAGTCGGGGAGCCAGGCGGCGAGCGGGAAGACCGCCGCCTTGATGGCGAAGACGGTGATCAGCATCGCCTGGATCAGGGTCTGCACACCGATGGACAGTTTGGGCAGCCCCTCGGCGAGCTGGGCGAAGTTGACGGTGCCGAGGGCCGCGTACGTCATCGCGATGGCGATGAGGAAGAGCATCGAGGAGACCAGCGAGATGATCACGTACGTGGAACCGGCCCGCATACGGGGTCCGGTGCCGCCGAGGGTGAGCAGGACGAAGCTGGCCACGAGCATGATCTCGAAGCTGACGAAGAGGTTGACGAGGTCGCCCGCGAGGAAGGTGCAGGAGACCCCGGCGACCAGGATCAGATAGGCCGGGTGGAAGACGGCGAGCGGGGTCTCCCGGTCCCGGTCGGTCATGCCCTGGCCGAGGGAGTAGATCAGCACGCAGAGCGTGACCGCCGAGGAGACCGTGAGCATCAGCCCGGAGAGCCGGTCGGCGACCAGGGTGATGCCGAGCGGCGGGGCGAAGTCGCCGAGGTGGACGGAGAGCGGGCCCTGCCGGTCGGCGGCGATCATCAGGGTGATGGACAGGCCCAGTACGGCGGTGAGCACGGCGACGCTGATGAAGCGCTGGAACCGTTGCATCCGGGTGCCGAAGGTGAGGCTGATGCCCGTGGCGCAGAGCGGCAGCAGCACCGGAAGCGGGACGAGCGCGTTCATCCGGTGGCTCCTCGTTCGTCGCGGGGATAGCGGTCGTCGGCCTTGGCGTCGCCGTCTCGTTCGTAGTCCTCGGGGTCGGCGCCGATGACGTCGTTCCAGAGGTCGCCCGAGGCGTCGCGGCCGCGGGCCTGGCGGGCGCGGTCGGCGCGCAGCCGGTCGCGGAGCCTGCGGCGCTCCTCCCGGTAGCGTTCGCGCTCGCCCGCGGTGGGTTCGGCGCCCGAGCGGAACGCCTCGCGCAACTGGGCGCGCTCGCCCAGCACTTCGGCGCGGAGCACGATGCGCCGGTCCTCCAGGTCGTCGTGCACCTCGTCGGTGCCGGTGATCTGGTGGCTGCGGTAGGCCATGGAGAGCAGGAACGCGGTGGTGCCGAGGGTGATCACGATGGCGGTCAGCGCGATGGCCTGCGGCAGCGGGTCGGTGACCCGGTCCAGGTCGACCCCGTAGAGGAGGGGGGCGGCACCGGCCGCGCCGGTCGAGGCGAGGATCAGCAGGTTGACCCCGTTGCTCAGGATGACGGCGCCCAGCAGGATGCGGGTCAGCGGCCGGGTGAGCATCAGGATGCCGCCCACGGCGCAGAGCACCACGGCGGTGGCGAGGAGTGAGGCGCTGACGGTCATCGGAGGTCCCCTCCCGCCGCGGGGCCGCCCGATGGGGTGAGGGCGCCCGCGGCCCGTTCGATCTGCCGGTCGATCTTGGCGCCGAGGGCCCGGACGATGTCCAGGACGACGCCGAGGACCAGCAGGTACACGCCGAAGTCGAAGAGGACGGGCGTACTCATGTGGAACTCGCCGAAGACCGGCAGGTGTCCGTGGTAAGTGAAGGCGTGCAGCACAGTTCCGTCGATCAGGCCGAGGAGCCCCACCCCGGAGGAGATGAAGAGGCCGAGTCCGGTGAAGAGACCGGGTTGCAGGGGCGCGGCCTGGGCCAGTTCGAAGCGGCCGCCCGCCAGGTAGCGGGTGATGAGCGCGACTCCGGCGACGAGTCCGGCGACGAAGCCGCCGCCGGGCATGTTCTCGGCGCAGAAGAGCAGATAGACCGAGAGGATCAGGATCGGGTGGAAGAGCAGCCGGGCGACCACTTCGAAGACGATCGAGCGGTGCTCGGGCGCGAGGGTCGAACCGGCGGCGAGCCAGCTGCGCTCGGGGGCGACCTCGTCGCCCTGCGGCAGGCGGACCGTGTGCTGGGCGGCGAGCGACCAGGCGGTTCGGCCCTTCAGCTCGTCCTGCGGCATCGGGCCGTCGCTGCGGCGGTGCAGATAGATGAGGCTGGTCACGCCGATGGCCGCGGCGGCCAGTACGGCGGACTCGCCCAGGGTGTCCCAGGCGCGCAGGTCGACGAGGATCGTGGCGACCACGTCCTTGTACCCGTGCTCCTCGACCTCCCTGACCATGGCGGCGCCCGCGGGTTCCGCGGTGCGCGCGGCGGCGGCCACCCAGACGGCGACGCCGACGGTGGCGGCGGCGACGAGGGCGACCGGGATACGGATCGCGCGCCGCCACGGGGAGACGGTCTCCTCGAAGTGGACCGGCATCCGGCGCAGCACCAGGACGAAGACGATCATCGCCACGGTCTCGACGCAGAACTGGGTGAGGGCCAGGTCGGGCGCCCCCTGGACGACGAAGAGCAGGGCCGTCCCGTAACCGATCAGGCCGCTCAGGACGACGGCCTTCATCCGGCGTCGCACGGTCAGGCAGAGCAGTGCGGCGATGCAGGTGAGCGCGGCCACTCCGCCCTGGAGCGGGGTGTCCCAGACCCGGGGGGCGACGGCGCCCTCCCACGGCTGGTCGGTGAAGAGCACGGCGAGCTGTCCGCCGAGCATCACCAGCAGCGTGGTGGCCAGGTACACCGAGAGGGAACCGCGCTGGATGAAGCCGGTGACCTGGAGGGCGAGCCGTTCCTGACCGAGCAGCAGATGGCCGAAGACGCTGTCGGCGGTGGGCCAGGCGACGCGGCGGGAGATCCTGGTGACGGTGTCCCGCCCGAGGAAGAGGACGGTACCGGCCGCCCAGGCGAGCGCCGACAGGAGCAGGGCGAGGCCGAACCCGTGCCAGAGGGAGAGGTGGTAGGGCTCTCCGGAGGCGGGGTAGGTGTCGGCGTACGCGCTCAGCAGCCGGTCGGTCAGCCCGACGCCGGGACCGAGCACCAGGCCGAGGACGGCGAGCAGCGCGGGCGGAGCGAGGAAGGCCCAGCTCACGCGGTGTACGGGGGTGTCCTCGACGCCCGGCTTGCGGGCGAAGGCGCCCCAGACGAAGCGCAGGGTGTACGCGGTGGTCAGCGCCGAGCCCGCGACGACGACGCCCAGCGCCCACCGGTCGGCGGCGGAGCCGTGCAGCAGCGCCTCGAAGGCGGCCTCCTTGGCGGCGAAGCCGAGGAGGGGCGGCAGGGCGGCCATGGAGGCGGCGGCGAGGACGGCGACCCCGGCTACGTACGGCAGGGAGCGGCTGACCCCGGAGAGCTTGCGCAGGTCACGGGTGCCGGTGGCGTGGTCGACGATGCCGGTGACGAGGAAGAGCGGCGCCTTGAACAGGGCGTGCCCGAGGATCATCACGGCGGCGGCGAGGGCCGCGTTCCGGTTGCCGGTGCCGGCGAGCAGGACGAGGAAGCCGAGCTGGCTGACGGTCCCGTAGGCGAGGACGAGCTTGAGGTCGTTCAGGCGCAGCGCCCGCCAGCCGCCGAGCAGCATGGTCGCGCCGCCGAGCACGAAGATGACCGGCTTCCACACGGGTACGTCGGCGAAGGCGGGGGCGAGCCGGGCGACCAGGTAGACCCCGGCCTTGACCATCGCGGCGGCGTGCAGATAGGCGCTGACCGGGGTGGGCGCGGCCATCGCGTTCGGCAGCCACATGGAGAACGGCCAGATCGCGGACTTCGACAGCGCCCCGCACAGGATCAGGACGAGGGCGACGGAGATCGCGAGGGTCGTCTCGGGCGGGTCGGCGACGATCGCGGAGATCTGATAGGTACCGGCGGCCTGACCGATGATCAGGAAGCCGACCAGCATCGCGAGGCCGCCGAGCGTGGTGACCGTGAGGGCCTGGAGCGCGGAGCGGCGGCTGTGCCGGTGTTCGCTGCCGTGGCCGATCAGCAGGTAGGAGAAGACCGTGGTCAGCTCCCAGAACACATAGAGCGTGATCAGGTCGTCCGCGAGGACCAGGGCGAGCATCGCGCCCGCGAAGGCGAGCAGGTTACCGGCGAACCGGCCCAGTTGCGGGGTGTCGTCCCGGAAGTAGGAGGCGCAGTAGAGCAGGACGAGCGCGCCGACGCCGGTGGCCAGCAGGACCATCAGGGCGGCCAGCGCGTCCATGCGCAGGTCGACGGAGACGTCGTAGGTCGGGATCCACTGCCAGGCCCAGGTGACCTCGCCACCCGAGGCGACGGTGTCCCACTGGGTGAACGCCCAGACGGCGGCGGCGGCCGGGGGCAGCGCGAGCACGATGAAGGCACGCCGGCCGAGCCGGTGCACCAGCGGGCCTGCACAGGCCGCCAGCACGAAGTGGCAGATGATGAGCGTGATCACAGGGGAGAGTCCGGGTCAGGTAGCGGGGCAACCGGAATGACGAGCACTGGATACAAATATATCTTTCGCGATCGTTCACCCGTCCGGCGCGCCGCCCTCTAGTCTGACCTGTTGGTATATGAGGCCCTTTCAGCAGTTTTTGCTGTTCGAGGCTTTTCATCCTTTTTGGGTACGCTGGTTCCGCCGCCCGGACCCCGCCCCCCGGACACGGGCGAATCAGGGCAGAACGGCGATCCCGTCGATCTCGACCATCGCCTGTTCGTCCCAGAGCCTGGCCACCCCGATGACCGCCATCGCCGGGTAGTCGCGCCCCGCCAGCCGACGCCAGATCCGGCCCAGTTCGGCGGCGTGGGACCGGTAGTCAGCCACATCGGTGGCGTACACGGTGACGCGGGTCAGATCGGCGGGGGCGCCGCCCGCCGCGTGCAGGGCGGTGAGCAGATTGCTGAGGGCGGTGGCGAACTGTTCGGGCAGGGTGGCGCCGACCACCTTGCCCTCCGGGTCGAGGGCGGTCTGCCCGGCCAGGAAGACCAGGTGGCCGCCGGTGGCGACGACGGCGTGCGAGAAGCCGGTGGGCGGGGAGAGTTCGGCCGGATTGATCCGGTGGGACGGGCTCATACGGGCGGCTCCTGGGACTCCCGGGGCTCTGGGGCCTCCTGGGTACGGGGTGTGGCGGCGGGCTCCTGGGTACGGGGTGTGGCGGCGGGCTCCTGGGCGGTGGCGGCAGGCTCCTGGGCGGCGGCGGTCGCGTACAGCTCCTTGGCGATGATGGCGCGCTGCACCTCGCTGGCACCCTCGTAGATCCGGGGCGCGCGGACCTCCCGGTAGAGGTGTTCGAGCAGATGGCCGCGGCGCAGGGCCCGGGCGCCGTGCAGCTGGACGGCGGTGTCGACGACGTACTGCGCGGTCTCGGTGGCGTACAGCTTGGCCATGGCGGCGCGGCGCGGCACGCCGCTCTCCCCCGCGTCGTACGCCGCTGCCGCCGCGTACACCAGGAGGCGGGCGGCCTCGGTGCGGGTGGCCATCTCGGCGACCTGGTGGGAGACGGCCTGGAGGTCGCTCAGCGGGCCGCCGAACGCGGTGCGGCGGGCGGTGTGGGCCACGGTGGCGTCGAGCGCGGCGCGGGCCATCCCGACGGCGAAGGCGCCGACGCTGGGGCGGAAGAGGTTGAGGGTCTCCATCGCGACCCGGAAGCCCCGGTCGGGCTCGCCGAGGACATCGTCGGCGGTGACCGGTACGCCGTCGAACTCCAGGGTGCCGATGGGGTGCGGGGAGAGCATGTCGAGGGCGGAGCCGGTGAGTCCGGGCCGGTCGGCGGGGACCAGGAACGCGGTGACCCCGCGCGAGCCCGCGCCGGGGGTGGTGCGGGCGAAGACGGTGGCGAAGTCGGCCTCGGGGGCGTTGGAGATCCAGCACTTCTCGCCGGTGAGCCGCCAGCCGCCCGGGACGGGTTCGGCGGCCAGGCTCAGGGCCGCCGCGTCGGACCCGGCGCCCGGCTCGCTCAGCGCGAAGGCCGCGACGGCCCGGCCCGCCCGGACCTCGGGGAGCCAGCGTTCCCGGTGGGCGGGGGTGCCGGAGCGGAGGACGGGGGTGGTGCCGAGGCCCTGGAGGGCGAGCGCGGTCTCCGCCTCGGTGCAGCCCCGGGCCAGCGACTCCCGCAGCAGGCACAGGTCCAGCGCCCCGGAGGAGAACATCCGCTCCAGCAGGCCCAGCTCGCCGAGGGCGGCCAGCAGCGGGCGGTTGACGCGCCCGTCCTCCCCTTTCTCCGCCAGCGGACGCAGCCGCCGCTCGGCGAGGGTGCGCAGCTCCTCACACCAGGCGGTCTGTTCCGGTTCGAGGGAGAATGCCGTCATGGCGGCGCCTCTCTTGTCGCTTCTCTGGTCTTCTCGCGTCTGACTCTTGTCGCGTCCCGGCCTTGTCGCGGCACCGTCTTATCGCGGACCGTTGACTCCCGTCACCCAAACGATACGCTCCAGAAGCGACAAGGGGGCGATCCTTCATGGAGCCGAATTCCTCGCCGAACACGCCCGCAGCCGCCGCCGACGCGTCCGTACGCGTCCCCGGCGCGCATCCCGAGCCGTCCGTACGCGTTCCCGGCGCGCACACCGACACCTTCACGCGCGACCATCTCCCCCCGCCGGACCAGTGGCCGAAGCTGCTGCTGGACCAGCCGGGGCTCCAGTACCCCGACCGGCTGAACTGCGGGTACGAGCTGCTGGACCGGACGGTGGCGGAGCGCGGGCGGGACCGCCCCGCCCTGCGCTCCGGTGACGGGAGCGTCTGGAGCTACGGCGAGCTGCTGGAGACGGTGGACCGCATCGCCCATGTGCTCACCGAGGACCTGGGCGTGGTGCCCGGGAACCGGGTGCTGCTGCGCGGGCCCACCACGCCCTGGCTGGCCGCGTGCTGGCTCGCCGTCATGAAGGCGGGCGCGGTCGCCGTCACCGTACTGGCCCAGGCCCGCCCGCATGAACTGGCCACCATCTGCTCGCTCGCCCAGGTGCGCCTCGCGCTCTGCGACGAGCGCTCGGTCGGCGACCTGGCCCGGGCGGCCGACGAGGACCTGCGGATCACGCTGATCGGCAGCGGGAGCCCCTACGACCTGACCCGGCTCGCGGCCGCCCACTCCGGCTCCGGCCCGTACCGGGCGGTCGACACGGCCGCCGACGAGGTCGCGCTGATCGCCTTCACCTCGGGGACCACCGGGCAGCCCAAGGGCTGTATGCACCTCCACCGGGACCTGCTGGCCATCGCCGACACCTTCTCCGCCCAGGTGCTGCGGCCCACCGCCGACGACGTCTTCGCGGGCAGCCCGCCGCTCGGCTTCACCTTCGGCCTCGGCGGACTGCTGGTCTTCCCGCTGCGGGCCGGGGCCTCGGCGCTGCTGCTGGAGCAGGCCGGACCCCAGCACCTGCTGCCCGCGCTGGCCCGCCACCGGGTCTCGGTGCTGTTCACCGCGCCGACCGCCTACCGCACGATGCTCGGCCAGCTGGACGGCCACGACCTCTCGGCGCTGCGCCGCTGTGTGTCGGCCGGGGAGAACCTGCCCGCGGCGACCTGGCAGGCCTGGTTCGAGGCGACCGGGCTGCGCATCATCAACGGCATCGGGGCCACCGAGCTGCTGCACATCTTCATCTCCGCCGCCGACGACGACATCCGCCCCGGCACCATCGGCGTCCCCGTGCCGGGCTGGCAGGCCCGGGTGGTCGACGAGCACGGCGAGGAGCTGCCCGACGGCGAACCGGGGCTGCTGGCCGTACGCGGACCGGTCGGCTGCCGCTATCTCGCCGACCCCCGCCAGACGGAGTACGTCCGCCACGGCTGGAACATGACCGGCGACACGTTCGTCCGCGAGCCGGACGGCTACTTCCGTTACGTGGCCCGCGCCGACGACATGATCATCTCCTCCGGCTACAACATCGCGGGCCCCGAGGTGGAGGAGGCCCTGCTGCGCCATCCGGAGGTCGCGGAGGCGGCGGTGGTGGGCCGGTCGGACGAACTGCGCGGCGAGATCGTGGTGGCGCACGTGGTGCTGACGGAGGGCTCGGAGCAGACGGCGGACTCGCTGCGCGCCCATATGAAAGCCGCTCTGGCCCCGCACAAATGCCCGCGCGTCTTCGTCTTCGAGCAGTCCCTGCCACGCACCGCGACCGGCAAACTCCAGCGGTTCCTGCTCCGCGAGGACTCGGCCTAGAGTGATCACGTGGCCGAGCTGCGCACCCCCCGTTCCCTGATCATCACGCTCTACGGCGCCTACGGCCGTCCGCCGGACGGCACCCCGTTCGCGGTGGCGGAGCTGATCCGGCTGCTGCACGCCGTGGGTGTCGACGCCCCCTCCGTACGCTCCTGTGTCTCCCGGCTGAAGCGGCGCGGGCTGCTGGTCGCCGCGCGGGCGGCGGACGGCTCGGCGGGGTACGCGCTGTCGCCGGACGCCCGTCAGCTGCTCGACGACGGCGACGGGCGCATCTACGGCCGTCCGGCGCACCGGCTCGCCGACGGCTGGGTCCTCGCGGTCTTCTCGGTCCCCGAGGCCGAGCGCAACAAGCGCCATCTGCTCCGCTCCCGGCTGGCCCGCCTCGGCTTCGGCACGGCGGCCCCCGGGGTGTGGATCGCCCCGGCCGGGCTCTACGAGGAGACCCGCCACACCCTGGAGCGCCTGGGGCTGGCCCCGTACGTCGACCTGTTCCGGGGCGAGCACCTGGGCTTCGCGGCGACCCGCGATTCGGTGGCCCGCTGGTGGGACCTGGACGCGGTGGCCCGGCTCCACCACGACTTCCTGGAGCTGCACGCCCCGGTGCTGCGGGAGTGGGAGGCGTCCCCGGAGACGGCGGAGGGCCCGCGCCCGCAGGACGCCTACCGGGACTATCTGCTGGCCCTGGACTCCTGGCGCCAACTCCCCTACGCGGACCCGGGGCTGCCGGAGGAGCTGCTGCCGAAGGGCTGGCCGGGCGGGCGCTCGGCGGAGGTCTTCGGCAAGCTGCACGACCGGTTGCGGGACGCGGGGGAACGGTTCGTACGGCCGTGAGCGCGTCGTCCGTGCGGTGAAATCCGGGTGCCCCGAAGAAGCTCCGGAGGGGAGGATGAGGCATGACCTCGCCCCTCGCACCCCCACCCCCCGAGCCGCTCTGGCTGATCGCCGCCAACGTGGTGCGGTGGCGGCGGTACGGGGACGGCGGACAGGAGTTGCGGCCGGGGACCAAGGCGTACCGGGGCGGGGCGAAGGTGTACATCATCGGCGCCCGGCCCGGCGGCCACGAGCAGGTGACGACCGTGGGGCCGGGGCGGCACATGGGCGCCTACATCACCCTCGACATGGCCACGCGCCATCTGCACACTTTCCGGGCCACGCTGGTGCGCAGCCCGGCAGTGCTGCGGCGTGAGGCGGAGAACGACGCGGGCCGGGTCTGGGACGGCCGGGACAAGGCGGTGGAGAACGCCGCCCGGCTCGAAGGGCTCGCGGCCGCGTACCGCGCCGCACGCTGGGAGGGCGTCGCCCACCCCGTGCCCTGCCTCTGCCACCCCTGCCTGACCGCCGGGGCCGTGCGCATCACCCCAGCCTGAGCCGGGGTTTCGGGGCGTCCGTGCGGCCGGTGGGCGGGGGGCGGCTGCCCGCGCCGTACGGGAGGGGCCAGGGCGCGCCGGGGCCGGTGTAGCCCTGTTCGGCCGCCGCGTGGAGGGTCCAGTGCGGGTCGTACAGATGGGGGCGGGCCAGGGCGCAGAGGTCGGCGCGGCCCGCGAGGAGCAGGGAGTTGACGTCGTCCCAGGAGGAGATGGCGCCGACCGCGATGACCGGGACGTCCACGGTGTTGCGGATCCGGTCCGCGTACGGGGTCTGGTAGGAGCGGCCGAACTCGGGGCGCTCGTCGGGCACCACCTGGCCGGTGGAGACGTCGATGGCGTCGGCCCCGTGGGCGGCGAAGGCGCGGGCGATCTCCACGGCGTCCTCGGCCTCGGTGCCGCCCTCGGCCCAGTCGGTGGCGGAGATCCGGACGGTCATCGGGCGCTCGGCGGGCCAGACTTCGCGGACGGCGTCGAAGACTTCGAGGGGGAAGCGGAGCCGGTCGTCCAGGGTGCCGCCGTAGGCGTCGGTGCGGTGGTTGGTGAGCGGGGAGAGGAAGCCGGAGAGCAAGTAGCCGTGGGCGCAGTGGAGTTCGAGGAGGTCGAAGCCGGAGTCGGCGGCGCGGCGGGCGGCCTGGACGAACTGATCCCGGATGACGGCCAGTTGATCGAGGTCCAGCTCCTGCGGGATCTGGCTGACGCCCGGCCGGTACGGGAGCGGGGAGGCGGCCGACACCGGCCAGTTGCCGGTCTCCAGGGGCTGGTCGATGCCCTCCCACATCAGCCTGGTGGAGCCCTTGCGGCCGGAGTGGCCGAGCTGGACGCCGATGGCCGCGCCGGGGGCGGAGGTGTGGACGAAGTCGGTGATCCGCCGCCAGGCTGTGGCCTGTTCGCCGGTCCACAGCCCCGTACAGCCGGGGGTGATCCGGCCCTCGGGGCTGACGCAGACCATCTCGGTCATGGTGAGCCCGGCGCCGCCGAGGGCGCGGGCGCCCAGGTGGACGAGGTGGAAGTCGCCGGGGAGCCCGTCGGTGGCGGAGTACATGTCCATGGGCGAGACGACGACACGGTTGCGCAGTTCGAGGCCGCGCAGCCGCAGCGGGGTGAACATCGGCGGGGTGCCGGGCGGGCAGCCGAACTCCTCCTCCACGGCGGCGGTGAAGGTGGAGTCGCGCAGCCGCAGGTTGTCGTGGGTGACGCGGCGGCTGCGGGTGAGCAGGTTGAAGGCGAAGCGGCGGGGCGGCTGGTCGACATAGGCGGCCAGCTCCTCGAACCAGCGCAGACTGGCCGCCGCCGCCCGCTGGGTGGAGGCGACGACCGGGCGGCGCTCGGCCTCGTACGCCGTCAACGCGGAAGCCAGGTCCGGCTGTTCCTCGATGGTGGCGGCCAGCGCGAGGGCGTCCTCGACGGCGAGCTTGGTGCCGGAGCCGATGGAGAAGTGCGCGGTGTGGGCGGCGTCCCCGATGAGGACCGTGTTCCCGTGCGACCAGCGGGAGTTGGTGACCGTACGGAAGGCGATCCAGCTGGAGTTGTTGGAGCGCAGGGGGCGGCCGTCCAGGGCCTCGGTGAAGAACTTGGCGCAGCGGGCGGTGGATTCGGCGGGGGTGCAGGTGTCCAGCCCGGCGGCGCGCCACACCTCCTCGCGCATCTCGACGATGACGGTGGAGGCGTCGGGTGCGTATGGGTAGCCGTGCAACTGCATGACGCCGTACGGGGTTTCGGCGATCTCGAAGCGGAAGGCGTCGAGCGCGAAGTCGGCGGCGAGCCAGATGTAGCGGTTGCGGTGCTCGGTGAGGGAGGGGCCGAAGACGTCCGCGTGCGCCTGGCGGGTGGCGCTGTGCACACCGTCGGCGGCGATGACCAGGTCGTGGTGGGCGGCCAGCTCGGCGGCGGGCGGGGCCTCGGTACGGAAGCGGAGGTCGATGCCGAGGGCGGTGCAGCGCTCGTGCAGGATCTCCAGCAGGCGGCGGCGCCCGAGGGCGGCGAAGCCGTGGCCGCCGGAGGTGTGGGTGCGGCCCCGGTGGACGATGTCGATGGTGTCCCAGCGGACGAACTCGGCTCTCAGCGCCCGGTAGACCTCGGGGTCGGCGTGCTCGATGCCGCCCAGGGTCTCGTCGGAGAGGACGACGCCGAAGCCGAAGGTGTCGTCGGGGGCGTTGCGCTCGTACACGGTGATCGCGCGGTCCGGGCCGAGCCGCTTGAGGAGGGCGGCGGCGTAGAGGCCGCCGGGGCCTCCGCCGATGACCGCGATCCGTCGTACGGGGGCAGGTGTCCCGTCCGAGGGTGGCATGGCGGCTACCTCCCCCGCCACTTCGGCGGCCGCTTCTCGGTGAAGGCGGCGTGGAACTCCGCGTAGTCCTCGCCGTGCATCAGCAGCGCCTGGGTGTTGGCGTCCAGCTCGACGGAGGCGGCGAGCGGCATGTCCAGCTCGGCGGTGAGCAGCGCCTTGGTCTGGGCGAGGGCGAGCGCGGGGCCGTCGGCGAGGCGGCGGGCCAGCTCGGCGGCGCGGGCGTCGGCCTGCCCCTCCTCGGCCAGCTCGCTGATCAGCCCGATCCGCTCGGCCTCGGGGGCCCGGACGGCGTCGCCCAGCATCAGCAGCCGGGTGGCGTGGCCGAGGCCGACGACCCGGGGCAGGAGGTAGGCGGCGCCCATGTCGCCACCGGAGAGGCCGACCCGGGTGAAGAGGAAGGCGAAGCGGGCGGAGGGGTCGGCGACCCGGAAGTCGGCGGCGAGGGCCAGCACGGCACCGGCACCGGCGGCCACCCCGTGAATCGCCGCGACGACCGGGAAGGGGCACTCGCGCAGGGCCCGTACGACCTGGCCGGTCATCCGGTTGAACTCCAGGATCGTGGCGGTGTCCATGGCGAGGGTGGCGCCGATGATCTCGTCGACGTCACCGCCGGAGCAGAAGCCACGCCCCTCACCTGCGAGGACGAGGGCGCGCGCGGAGCGCTCCCGGGTCAGCTCGGCGAGCAGGTCGCGCAGATCGGCGTAGGCGCCGAAGGTGAGGGCGTTGAGTTTCTCGGGGCGGTCCAGTGTGACGGTCACCACACCGTCGTCCCGGGTGACCCGGAGATGGCGCCACTCCTCCACGCGCTGGGCGGAGCTGGGAAACGAGCTCATGAAGGGGTTCCCCTCAGCATTCGGGCGGGTTGCCGACCGTGCGCGGGTCGCGTTCCACCACCGAAGTTATCACTCGTGCGTGACTGTCGTCACGAGGTCGCGATACGTCAACCGTGAGACTGTTGTGGCGAAAGTCCTGTTTGCACCGGTCGACCGCCTCTATGGCGAGGACCGTGCGGTTCGTAAGGTTGACCCCAGGAAGTCTCGATACGCGATGCCGATGAGTCGAGAAACCCCGATCAGTCGGGATGTCCCAGCACGCCGGGACATCCCGCTACAAGGAAGACCCGCTCCCGAACGGAACCCCGCCGTGCCGCCCGACGCCCCTGTTCCCGCCTCCTGGCGGATCGCCCTGCCGCACTCCACGGCAGCCGTGCCGATCGCCCGCGCTCTCGTCCGTACGGCCCTGTCGGACATCGACGCCCCGGCGGACAGCGACACCGCCGAGCTGCTCACCGCCGAGCTGGTGGCCAACGCGGTCGAGCACACGGTGAGCAGCGAGCCGATCGAGCTGGTCGTGGAGCTGCTGCCCACCGGGTGCCAGGTCGAGGTGCACGACCACGACCCCGCTCCGCCCGGTGACCTGTCCCGGCCGCAGCCCGGTTTCGAGGTCGACCCGTGGCAGGAGCACGGCCGCGGCCTGCTGCTGATCCGGACCCTCAGCTCCGCCTGCGGTCACCGCACGACGGAGCACGGCAAGGCCGTCTGGTTCACGCTTCCGGCGATACCTTCCCAGCCGGGTCCGTCGCCGGAGAGCTGACCAGCCGGGAGCGCTTCCGCCCGTAGCAGGCGTAGAGCAGTGAACCGGCGGCGAGGAAGACCGCGAACTGGACCCAGGTCGTCCAGCCGGTCCCGTACATCAGATACAGACAGAACACGATGCCGAGCAGCGGGCTCACCGGGTAGAGCGGCACCCGGAAGGTGCGCTCCAGCTCGGGGTTGCGGCGGCGGAGCACCACGACGGCCGCGTTGACCGCGACCATGGTGGCGAGCGTGCCGATGGTCGTCAGGTTGACGACGACGTCCAGCGAGGCGAAGGCGGCCGGTACGGCGAAGACGCAGGCCACGATCCAGGTGTTGGCGACCGGGGTGTGGGTCCTGGGCGAGACGCGCTCGAAGACGCGCGGGATCAGCCCGTCGCGGGACATCGACATCAGGATGCGGGTCTGCCCGTACATCACGGCGAGCACCACGGAAGCGATGGCGACGACCGCGCCGAAGGCGATGATGCCCCCGCCCACCGAGGACTCGGTGACCTGGTTGACCACCAGCGAGAGGGCGGCGGGCTTGTCGGAGACGGCGTCCGCGCCGAGCGCGCCGATGGCCGAGAGCGCCACCGCGCAGTAGAGCAGCGTGACGACGCCGATGCAGATCAGGATGGCGATCGGGATGTTCCGGCGGGGGTTCTTGACCTCTTCGCCCGCCGTGGTGATGGCGTCGAAGCCGATGTACGAGAAGAACGCCAGCGAGGCACCCGCCGTGATCCCGCCGAGCCCGTGGCCCGCGAAGGGCACGAGGTTGTCGTCCTGGAACGCGGTGAACGCGATCACACAGAACGCCACCAGGATGCCGATCTTCAGGACCGCCATGGTGGCCGTCGCTCCGGCGCTCTCCCGGACGCCGCGCACCAGCAGGGTGGCGGCCATCGCGATCACGACGATCGCCGGGAGGTTGATCACTCCCCCGTCGCCGGGCCCGGCGGAGACGGCGGCGGGCAGCTCCCAGCCGATCAGGCTGTTCAGCAGCTCGTTGACGTACTGGCTCCACCCCACCGCGACGGCGGAGACCGAGACGCCGTACTCCAGCATCAGGCACCAGCCGACGAGGAACGCCGTGCGCTCGCCGAGGGCCGCGTACGCGAAGGAGTACGAGCTGCCGGAGACCGGGATCGCGCTGCCCAGCTCCGCGAAGGAGAGGGCGGTGAAGATGCAGGTGATCGCGGCCAGGACGAAGGAGATGACGACGGCGGGTCCGGCCTCGGCGACGGTGTCGGAGA
The DNA here is from genome assembly GCF_042750035.1 of Streptomyces sp. NPDC059452. NCBI lineage: Bacteria > Bacillati > Actinomycetota > Actinomycetes > Kitasatosporales > Streptomycetaceae > Streptomyces > Streptomyces sp. NPDC059452. The sequence goes on along the minus strand of NZ_JBHYVE010000024.1, from coordinate 27,379 downwards.
GGCCGACGAAGATGCCCGTCCCGACGATGGCGCCGACGCCGAAGCAGACGAGCTGGAAGAGGCCCATCGTCCGCTTGAGGCCGTGGCCCTCCAGGTCGCCGCCGGACTCGGCGATGAGCTGTGCGGGGCTCTTGCGGCGCAGACCGGGCCGGGCGAGGCCGGGGCGCTTCGGGGTGCCGGGGGACGGCAGACCGGTGCTCATGCGGGACGTTCTCTTCTCTGGTGGTGCAGTGGGGGGACGGTCCCGTGCGCGCGTGGGCGGCGGCACAGGCAAGGGGTCCGGGCCATGGGCCCGAACCCCACCAAGAGGCGACATGGTAGCCACCACCGCGCATGTTCACCCAATCGGGTGTATGAGCATGCGAATCCCTGCCCCCACGGGGGCGGCTACGCGTCCGCCAGCGTCGCCACCAGCACGGCCTTGATGGTGTGCATCCGGTTCTCGGCCTGGTCGAAGACCACCGAGTGCGCCGACTCGAAGACCTCGTCGGTGACCTCCAGCTCGGTGAGGCCGTGGGCGGCGTGGACGTCCCGGCCGACCTGGGTGCCGAGGTCGTGGAAGGCGGGCAGGCAGTGCAGGAACTTCACGTCCGGGGTGCCGGTGGCCCGCAGGACGTCCATCGTCACGGCGTACGGGGCGAGCGCGGCGATCCGCTCGTCCCAGACCTCCTTGGGCTCCCCCATCGAGACCCACACGTCCGTGGCGACGAAGTCGGCGCCCCGGACGCCCTCGGTGATGTCCGCGGTGAGCGTCACCTTCGCCCCGCTGACCGCGGCGAGCTTCTCCGCCTGCGCCACGACGGAGGGGGCGGGCCAGTACATCTCGGGGGCGACGATCCGGATGTCCAGGCCGAGCAGGGCGCCGGTGATCAGGTAGGAGTTGCCCATGTTGAAGCGGGCGTCGCCGAGGTAGGCGAAGGCCAGCTCCGTGACGGGCCGGTCGCTGTGCTCGGTCATGGTCAGCACGTCGGCGAGCATCTGCGTGGGGTGCCAGTCGTCGGTGAGCCCGTTGAAGACGGGGACACCGCCGTACGTGGCCAGCTCCTCGACCACCTGCTGGCTGTCGCCCCGGTACTCGATCCCGTCGAACATCCGGCCGAGCACCCGGGCGGTGTCCTTCACCGACTCCTTGTGGCCCATCTGGGAGCCCGAGGGGTCCAGATAGGTGGTGGAGGCGCCCTGGTCGGCGGCGGCGACCTCGAACGCGCAGCGCGTCCGGGTCGAGGTCTTCTCGAAGATCAGCGCGATGTTCTTGCCGCGCAGCCGCCGGACCTCGGCCCCGGCCTTCTTGGCCGCCTTCAGCTCACCGGCCAGCGCGACCAGGCCGAGGAACTCCTCGGCGGTGAAGTCCAGCTCCTTGAGGAAGGGGCGGCCGGTGAGGTCGATGGCCATGGTGACTGCTCCAGGGTGGGACGGGTGATCTTGCCGGGGCCGGCAGGCAGCCCTGGAAGTCTATACGAGTATCTGCATTCCTATACAGCCCCCTGGTCCAGAAACCGCCGGTCCGGAAACCGCCGGTACCTTCGCGCGAAACCGCCGGTCCCTTCATGCGAAACCGCTGGTCCCGGCACGCGGAAGCACCGGTCCCTTCGTGCGAAACCGCCGACCCTACACCGGGTCCCGCACCACCGGACAGCTCATGCAGCGCGGTCCGCCCCGGCCCCGGCCCAGCTCGCTGCCCCGGATCTCGATGACCTCGATGCCCTGCTTGCGCAGATAGGTGTTGGTGGTCGCGTTCCGCTCGTACGCGACGACGACGCCCGGCTCCACCGCCAGCACGTTGCAGCCGTCGTCCCACTGCTCGCGCTCGGCCGCGTGCACGTCCTGGGTGGCGGTGAGCACCCGGATCGCGTCCAGGCCGAGGGCGGCGGCGATGGCCCGGTGCATGTGCTCGGGCGGGTGGTCGGTGACCTTCAGCTCACGGGGGCCGCTGCCCGGCTCGATCGTGTACGAGCGGAGCATGCCGAGCCCGGCGTACTGGGTGAACGTATCGCCGTCGATCATCGTCATCACCGTGTCCAGGTGCATGAACGCACGGGTCTTGGGCATGTCGAGCGCCACGATCGTGCGCGCCGAACCGGCGTCGAAGAGCCCCCGGGCCAGCATCTCCACCGCCTGCGGGGTGGTGCGCTCACTCATCCCGATCAGGACCGCCCCCTGCCCGATGACCAGGACGTCCCCGCCCTCGATGGTGGACGGGTAGTCGTCCTGCCCCTCCGACCAGTGGTGGAAGACGCCCGCCTCCGGGCCGGTGAAGAGCGGGTGGTGACGGTAGATCGCCTCGAAGTGGACGGTCTCGCGCTGCCGGGCGGGCCAGCGCATCGCGTTGATGGAGACCCCGTCGTAGATCCAGGCGGAGGTGTCCCGGGTGAAGAGGTGGTTGGGCAGCGGGCCGAGCAGGAAGTCGTCCAGGTCCATCACATGGAAGCGGACCGAGGTGGGCTCGCTGTGCCGCTCCAGGAACTCCCGCTTGGTCATCCCGCCGACCAGCGCCTCCGCGAGCTCGGCCGAGGGCAGCTCCTCGAAGGCGGCGCGCAGATGCTCGGTGGCGAGCGGCCCGTACTCCTTCTCGTCGAAGACCCGGTCGAGCACGAGCCGCCGCGCGACGGGGATGTCCAGGGACTCCTGGAGGAGGTCGCCGAAGAGGTGCACCTCCACGCCCCGGTCGCGCAGGACGTCGGCGAACCCGTCGTGCTCCTGCCGGGCCCGGCGCACCCAGAGCACGTCGTCGAAGAGGAGCGCGTCCTTGTTGCGGGGGGTGAGCCGCTTCAGTTCCAGATCGGGGCGGTGCAGTATCACGCGGCGCAGCCGCCCGGCTTCGGAGTCGACGTGGAATCCCATGTCTTCATCCTCACCGGGCGGAGCACCGTTCACCCCGCGAATCGCCCATGGGTTCCCCGGGCGTCGCCCCGGGGTTCAGAGCCGGGGGTCCACCGGCTCCGACTCCAGGGCCAGGACGGCGAAGACCGCCTCGTGGACCCGCCACAGCGGCTCGCCCGCCGCCAGCCGGTCCAGCGCCTCCAGACCGAGCGCGTACTCCCGCAGCGCGAGCGAGCGCTTGTGGCCGAGGGAGCGGGAGCGCAGCCGCTCCAGATTCTCCGGGCGGGTGTACTCGGGGCCGTAGATGATGCGCAGATACTCCCGGCCGCGCACCTTGATCCCGGGCTGCACCAGTCGGCCCTTGGCGTCCCGGACCAGGGCGCCGAGCGGCTTGACCACCATGCCCTCGCCGCCGCGCCCGGTCATCTCCAGCCACCAGTCGGTGCCCGCGCGGACGGACGCCTCGTCGGCCGGGTCCACGACGAGCCTGCGGGTGACCTGGAGCAGCCCGGTCGGGTCGTGCTCGACGAGCCGGTCCAGCCAGGCCAGCTGCTCATCGTGGGGGACGGCGGCCAGCGAGCGGCCCTGGACGGCGAGGATCTGGAACGGGGCGAGCCGCACCCCGTCCAGCCCTTCGGTGGTCCAGCAGTAGCGCCGGTAGGCCTCGGTGAACGCCGCCGCGTCCTCGGCCCGGCCGCGCTGCCGTCCGGCGATCTCTCCGACCTCGACGCCCCGGGCGGCGGCCGTCTCCAGGGCGGCGATCGCGGACGGGAAGACCGCACCGGAGGCCGCGCCGACGGCGGCGTACTGCGAGCGCAGCAGTCCGCCGGCCTTGAGCGACCAGGGCATCAGCTCGGCGTCGAGCAGCACCCAGTCGGTGTCCCACTCCTCCCAGAGCCCGGCGGCGGTGACGGCCGAGCGGAGCCGGTCCAGGACCCCTTCGGTCATCGCCCGGTCGTCGAGGAAGGGGCGGCCCGTACGGGTGTAGAGGGCGCCGGTCGGGCCGTCCGTGCCGAAGCGGGCGGTGGCTGCCCCGGCATCCTTGCAGACCAGGGCGACGGCCCGGGAGCCCATGTGCTTCTCCTCGCACACGACCCGCTCGACGCCGTCCGCCCGGTACTGCGCGAACGCCTCGGCCGGGTGCTCCAGGAAGCCCTCCTCGCGGGAGGTGGCGGTGGGGGCCATGGTGGGCGGGAGGTAGGCGAGGAGCTGGGGGTCGACGGCGAACCGGCTCATCACTTCGAGCGCCGCCGCCGCGTTCTCCTCGCGCACGGCGACACGGCCCATGTGCCGGGTCTCCACGGCCCGGCGGCCCTGGACGTCGGCGAGGTCCAGCGGCCTGCCCTCCCGGCCCCCGGGCGCCTCGGTGGTCAGCGGTCTGACGGGCTCGTACCAGGCCTTCTCGGCCGGTACGTCGACGAGTTCGCGCTCCGGCCAGCGCAGCGCGGTCATCCTCCCGCCGAAGACGACGCCCGTGTCCAGGCAGATGGTGTTGTTGATCCAGGAGGTGGTGGGCACGGGGGTGTGGCCGTAGACCACGGCGGCGCGGCCCCGGTACTCCTCGGCCCACGGGTAGCGCACGGGCAGGCCGAACTCGTCGGTCTCGCCGGTGGTCTCCCCGTACAGCGCGTGCGAGCGGACCCGGCCGGAGTTGCGGCCGTGGTACTTCTCGGGCAGTCCGGCGTGACAGACCACCAGATCGCCGCCGTCCAGCACGTAGTGGCTGACCAGTGAGTCGATGAACTCCCGCACCTGCTGCCGGAACTCGGGGTGCTCGGCGTCCTCGCGCTCCAGCTGCTCGATGGTCTCGGCGAGGCCGTGGGTCTGCTGGACCTTGCGGCCCGCGAGATAACGGCCGAGCTTGTTCTCGTGGTTGCCGGGGACGCACAGGGCGTGGCCCGACGCGACCATGGACATGACGCGGCGCAGCACACCGGGGCTGTCGGGGCCCCGGTCGACGAGGTCACCGACGAAGACGGCCGTACGCCCTTCGGGGTGGGCGCCGTCCACGTAACCCAGCTTGCCGAGGAGGGTGTCCAGCTCGGAGCGGCAGCCGTGGATGTCGCCGATGATGTCGAACGGGCCGGTGAGGTGGCGCAGGTCGTTGTAGCGGCGCTCCAGGACGACACGTGCGCTCTCGGCCTCCTCCTCGGTGCGCAGGATGTGCACCTTGCGGAAGCCCTCGCGCTCCAGGCCGCGCAGGGAACGGCGGAGCTCGCGGCGGTGGCGCTGGATGACGTGGCGGGGCATGGACGCGCGGTCGGGGCGGGCCGCGTTGCGCTTGGCGCAGACCTCCTCGGGGAGGTCCAGCACGATGGCGATGGGCAGCACGTCGTGTTCCCGGGCCAGCCGGACGAGCTGCTTGCGGCTCTCGGGCTGGACGCTGGTGGCGTCGACGACGGTGAGCCGTCCGGCGGCCAGACGCTTGCCCGCGATGTAGTGGAGCACGTCGAAGGCGTCGCCGCTGGCGCTCTGGTCGTTCTCGTCGTCGGCGACGAGGCCCCGGCAGAAGTCCGAGGAGACGATCTCGGTGGGCTTGAAGTGCTTGCGGGCGAAGGTGGACTTGCCCGATCCGCTGGCGCCGATGAGAACGACGAGGGAGAGGTCGGTCACGGGCAGGGTGCGGGAGGCGGTGAGGGTGGCACTGTCGGTGGTCGTACGGTCGTTGTTCGTCATGCGGCTTCCGCCTCCTTCTTCTCGGTCTTTTCGTCGGTCTTCTTGTCGGCCTTCTTGTCGGCCTTCTTGTCGGTTTCCGTCTCGGTCAGGGTGAAGACGGCCAGTTGCGTGGGCGGGCCGACCTCGGGGTCGTCCGGGCCTACGGGCAGGTGCGCGACGGTGTACCTGTGGCGGTCGGCGACCTTCCCCGCCCACTGGCGGAACTCGGCCCTGGTCCACTCGAAGCGGTGGTCCCCGTGGCGCGCGTGCCCGGCCGGGAGCGTCTCCCAGCGGACGTTGTACTCCACGTTCGGCGTGGTCACGAGCACGGTGTGCGGGCGGGCCGAGCCGAAGACCGCGTACTCCAGCGCGGGCAGCCGGTCCAGGTCCACGTGCTCGATCACCTCACTGAGCACGGCGGCGTCGTACCCCTTGAGCCGCTTGTCCGTATAGGTGAGGGAGCCCTGCCGGAGGGTGACCCGGTCCGACTGCCGCTCCCCCATCCGGTCCAGCTTCAGCCGGCGCGAGGCGATGGTGAGGGCGCGCATCGACACGTCGACGCCGACGATCTCGGTGAACCGCACGTCCTTGAGGAGCGCCTGCACCAACTGGCCCTGGCCGCAGCCCAGGTCGAGCACCCGGTGCGCTCCGGCCGTACGCAGCGCTTCGAGGATCGCGGTGCGCCGGTGCTCGGCGAGCGGGACCGGCTTCTCCTCGGTGTCGGTTCTCTCGTCCACCGCGTTGTCGACGCTGTCCACGTCGAGGTCGTCCGACTCGGCGAGCCGGACCAGCTCCAGGGCCTGGTCGGCCTGGCGGGTCAGCCCCCAGCGGTGGGAGAGGTAGCGCCGGGTGATGAGGGAGCGCTCGGGGTGGTCGGCCAGCCAGCCCTCACCGGCCCGCAGCAGCTTGTCCACCTCGTCGGGCGCGACCCAGTAGTGCTTGGCGTCGTCGAGCACCGGCAGCAGGACGTAGAGCTGGCGCAGGGCGTCGGCGAGCCGCAGCTCCCCCTCCAGCACCAGGCGTACGTAGCGCGAGTCGCCCCACTCGGGGAACCGCTCGTCCAGCGCCACCGCCGCCACCTCGACGCGCTCCCAGCCGAGCGGCGCGAACAGCTTGCGCACCAGCTCCGCACCGCCCCGGGCGGGCAGGGCGGGCACCTCGATCCGCAGCGGCAGCGGAGCCCCGGCCCGCTCGGGCAGGGCCCGGCAGACCCCGCCCAGCGCGGACTTGAACACGGCGGCGAGGGCGACCGAGAGCAGCGAGGAGGCCGCGTAGGGGCGGTCGTTGACGTACTGCGCGAGCGCCGCGTCGGGCGCACCGCCCCGGCCCTTGCCCTTGCCGCGCCGCACCAGCGCCACCGGATCCACCTCCAGCAGGAGTGCGGCCGTGCAGCGCTCGGCGGACGCCTCGGGGTAGAAGACGTGCGCGGTGCCGTGCGAGGTGGAGAACGCCTGGGCACGGCCGGGGTGCTTGTGCAGCAGGAAGCCGAGGTCCGTGGCGGGACGTTCAGGGGTGCCGGTCGTACTGATTGTCAGGAACACCTGTCCGAGTATGGTCCTCACCCCGCGCCTCCCACCAGGCAATTTCAGCGCTCCAGCAGCGCTGCCAGCTCCTCGATCCGGTCCGGTCCCACCCGGCAGCAGCCGCCGACGAGCCGCGCCCCGGCCCCCGTCCACCCCCGCACCCTTCCCGGGTCGAAGGTGCTCCGCCCGGTCCACCCCCTGCCTCCGGCGTCCCAGCCCTCCCCGCTGTTCGGGTAGACCACCGCAGGCTTGCCGGTGACCGCCACCGCCACCCGCACCGCCTCCTCCGCCTCGGCCGGGTCGCAGCAGTTGACCCCGACGGCCACCACCCGCTCCCGCCCGGCCGCCACCGCGAACGCCTCCTCCAACGGCTGCCCGGCCCGGGTCTGCCCGCCCGCCACGCTGTACGAGAGCCAGAACGGGAGCCCGGTCCCCTCGGCCACCCGCACCATCGCCTCGGCCTCGTCGATGTCCGGCACCGTCTCCAGCGCCAGCACATCGGGCCCCGCCCCGGCGAGCGCGGCCACCCGGGGGCGGTGGAAGCGCTCCAGCTCCCGGACGGTGAGCCCGTACCGCCCCCGGTACTCGCTGCCGTCCGCGAGCATCGCCCCGTACGGGCCGACCGACGCGGCGACCCAGACCTCCCGCCCGGGACCGGCCCGGCGGGCCGCGTCGGAGGCCCGCCGGGCCAGCTCCACGCTGCGGGCGAGCAGCGCCCCGGTCCGGTCGGGGCCGATCCCGTGGCGGGCGAACCCCTCGAAGGTGGCCTGATAGCTGGCCGTGATGAGGACCTGCGCTCCGGCCCTCAGATACGCCAGGTGGGCGGCCTCGATCTGTTCCGGGGCGTCGGCCAGCAGCCGGGCCGACCAGAGCTCGTCGGAGAGATCGCACCCCTGGGCCTCCAACTGGTTGGAGAGACCGCCGTCCAGCAGAACGGGCCCTTCCGCCAACGCGTCGGCGAGCGTACGGCCGGAGCTCACGGCCACCTCCTTCTCGTCCGTCTCCCGATGAAGAACTCAGCGGGAAACCTGGCAGGTCGGATCAGAACAGGGCAGGGCAGGTCGGCTCAGCTCAGCTCAGGTCAGCTGGGACTGGATCTGCGAGGAGATCAGCTCCAGGTGGTCCAGGTCCCCCAGGTCCAGGACCTGGAGGTAGATCCGGGACGAGCCGATCGCCGCGTACCGGCCGATCTTGTCGACGACCTCGGCGGGCGAGCCGGCCAGCCCGTTGGCCTTCAGCTCCTCCACGTCCCGGCCGATGGCCGCCGCCCGCCGGGCCACCTCCGCGTCGTCCTTGCCCGTGCAGACGACCAGGGCGTTGGAGTACACCAGCTCGTCCGGATCCCGGCCGAACGCCTTGGCCGCCGCCCGGACCCGGCCGAACTGCTTCTCGCTGTCCTCCAGCGAGGCGAAGGGGATGTTGAACTCGTCCGCGTACTGAGCGGCCAGGCGCGGGGTACGGGTCGCGCCGTGACCGCCGATCAGGACGGGCACCTTGGCCTGGGCGGGCTTCGGCAGCGCGGGTGAGTCGGTGAGCTGGTAGTACGTGCCGTCGTAGCTGAAGGTCTTGCCGACCTCGGTCGCCCACAGGCCGGTGACGATGGCCAGCTGCTCCTCCAGCCGGCCGAACTTCTCCTTCGGGAACGGGATGCCGTAGGCCTTGTGCTCCTCCTCGAACCAGCCCGCGCCCAGCCCCAGTTCGACCCGGCCACCGGACATCCGGTCGACCTGGGCGACCTGAATGGCGAGCACACCCGGCAGCCGGAACGTGCCTGCCGTCATCAGCGTGCCGAGCCGGATCCGCTTGGTCTCGCGGGCGAGGCCGGCCAGCGTGATCCAGGCGTCGGTCGGTCCGGGCAGACCGTCGCCTGAGCCCATGCGGAGGTAGTGGTCCGAGCGGTAGAAGGCGTCGAAGCCGAGGTCCTCGGTGGCCTTGGCGACGGTGAGCAGGGTGTCGTAGTCGGCCCCTTGCTGGGGCTCGGTGAAGATGCGAAGATCCATGCCCCCCATCCTGCCCCTTCACCGGCGGGTCTTCCCTCAGCAGCGGGTCCTTCCCTCAGAGCCCCGTCGCCGACGCGGCGGGGCCGCGTATCCCGCCGTAGGGGCCGTCCCGCTCCCTCTCCCGCTCGGCCAGCCGTCTCAGCAGCCCGTGGACCCGGTCCAGCGACTCGTCGGCGGCGTCCATCGCCTCGATGCACTGCCAGTAGAGACCGTCCTCCCCCGTGTCGCAGGCCACCGAGACGAGCGCGATCCCGGCCTCGCCGAGCAGCAGCGCGAGCCCCGTCAGGGCCGCCCGCACATCGGTGATCCCGGAGAGCTGGGCCGCCCGCGTGCCCCGGGAGAGGACCGCCGGGTGGTCCGGGGCCGAGCAGCCGCCGCCGATCTCCCCCAGGGCCCGCGCCTCACCCCGTAACTCCATCGGGCCGTACAGCGCCAGCCGGCTGCCGACCGTCCGCGCGAGGGCCTGCGCCTGCCAGGCCTCCGCCATCACGTCCAGCGCACCCCGGCTCTCCGCCAGGGCCCGCCGCCCCGTCTCGATGAGTCGCTCCGCTTCCATGCCGTTCCCCCGTCCGTACGAAAACCCGGTCACCTCATTCATTACCCACAGTGAGGTAAATGGCACCGCCAGGCCAGAGGAAATCGGAAATCTGTGGACACCAAGTCGATTGTGGATAACTCGATCACTCCGAAGAGTGACGATCCTGGGGTTCCGGGGGGTTCGGCGCGGGGAAGCGCCGTTCATTCCGGTCCATCTTGGCCGCCAGCGCCTGCAGCGGGTCGATGCCCAGCACCTCGCAGAACTGGAGGAGATAGGCGAGGACGTCGGCGACCTCGTCGGCGACGCGGTGGGCCGCTTCGGGTTCGTCCATGATCCGCGCGGACTGCTCGGGCGTCAGCCACTGGAAGATCTCCACCAGTTCGGAGGCTTCGACGCTGAGGGCTGCCGCCAGGTTCTTCGGGGTGTGGTACTGCCCCCAGTCCCGCGCCGCCGCGAACGCGGCCAGCCGCCGCTGGAGTTCTGCCACATCGAGTTCTGTCACGGCCCCAGGTCTACCACCGCCCTCGGACATCGCCCTCGGACACCGCCCGCAGACCGCCCGCAGACCGCCCTGGACAGCCCCCGGACCGCCCCCGGACACCGCCGCCCCGGACGCCCCGAAGGGCGTCCGGAAAGGCGAGGTGGCACCGGGTTCCTACGCCTGGGTGAGGCCCGCAGGGGTGACCCCCTCGACCTCCATGCCCTCCGGCGCCAGCAGGAAGACGTTCCGGTCGACGCGGTGCATGCCGCTGCCGAGCCCGAACACCACACCGCTGCTGAAGTCCAGGATCCGCTTGGCCACATCGGTCTCCGCCGCCGTCAGGTCGAGCAGCACCGGCACCTGGGCGACCAGGTACTCCGCGACCTCGCGGGCGTCCGCGAAGACCTGCACCCGCAGCACGACCAGGCGCCGCTGTTCGGCCACCCGCTCGTCCGGGACCGTGCGGTGGTCGATCCGGGACGGCCACTCGTCGCGCCCGCGCAGGGGTACGACCTGGGCGAGCCCCTCCCACTGTTCGTCGGTGGCGTCATATCTGTCGTACCTGTCGTACCTGCTCACAGGGCCACCCCGTCGTCAAGCCGGTCGAATTCGCGCCGGCTGCGCTCACTGTTCATCGGGCAATCCTCTCGTCCCTCACCCGTTCGGCGTACCAACGACACGGCGAAGGGCCGGATCGGGTCGCTCACACCGTGACGGACCCTCACACCGTGATGACCTGCACCCCCGCCTCACCGAACCGGTCCCTCGCCTCGGACGTGATCTGTGCGTCGGTGACCAGCACGTCGACCATTCCGAGGTCGCAGACCCGGGCGAAGGCCCGCCTGCCGATCTTCGAGGAGTCGGCCGCGACCACCACCCGCTGCGCCCGCTCCGCGAGCAGCCGGTTGACGCTGGCCTCGCCCTCGTGGTGGACGTGGGCGCCGCGTTCGATGTCGATGGCGTTCACCCCGAGGACGGCCACGTCGAGCGTGATCTCGTTCATCACGCCGACGGCCAGCGGACCCGTCAGCTCGTACGACTGGGGCCTGGCCACCCCGCCCGTGACGACCATCTTGATCTGCGGCCGGATCGCCAGCTCGCTCGCGATGTTGAGCGCGTTGGTCACCACGGTGAGCGTCGGAGCCCCGCCCGCCACCGCCGTCTCGCCGACGATGTCGGGACGTACCGCCAGGGCACGGGCCACCTCCGTCACCGTCGTACCGCCGGTCAGACCGACGACCTCGCCGACGGCCACGAGTCCGGAGACCGCGCGGCCGATCGCCTGCTTCTGGGGGGCGTGGCGGCCGGTCTTGTAGCGCAGCGCCAGCTCGTAGGAGACCCCGTGCGCGACGGCCCCGCCCCTGGTGCGGGTGAGCAGGTGCTGTTCGGCGAGCTGGTCGAGGTCGCGGCGGATGGTCGCGGACGACACGGCGAGCGCCGCCGCCGCCTCCTCGACCTCCACCCGGCCGTGCTTGCCGACCAGCTCCAGCAGCGCGTCCCACCGGGCGTCCCTGGCCACGTGCGTCTCCTCAGCCCTCCGGTGCCGGACGCCACGCTTCCCGGGAACGCGGTCGCCGGTGGCCGGACCGCGGCAAGCCTCGCACAGGAGCCCGGCCGGTGGTGCCCGGCGGGGCTGAGGGATCATGGACAGGCAGGACGCGGCCTGCCCTCCCTCCGCGCACCCGAACCTCACCGCCGGAGACCCCCCATGCACCTCGCACCGTCAGCCGCCGCCGGGGAACCGCAGGGCGGCATCGCGGGCTGGGCCACCGACCTGGTCGAGGCGTTCGGGGGTCCCGGCGCGGGCCTGGCCATCGCTCTGGAGAACCTGTTCCCGCCGCTGCCCAGCGAGATCATCCTCCCGCTGACCGGGTTCGCCGCGTCGCAGGGCGTGCTCAGCCTGGCCTCCGCCCTGTTCTGGACGACGCTGGGCTCGGTCGTCGGAGCGGTGGCGCTGTACGGGCTCGGGGCCGTGTTCGGCCGGGAGCGGATGCACGCCCTGTGGGCCAGGATTCCGCTGGTCAAGCCCTCGGACCTGGTGCGTACGGAGGAGTGGTTCCTCCGGCACGGCACCAAGGCGGTCCTGCTGGGCCGTATGGTGCCGGTCTTCCGGAGCCTGATCTCCGTACCCGCGGGTGTGGAGCGCATGCCGCTGCCGCTGTTCGTCGGGCTGACGGCGGCGGGCAGCCTGGTGTGGAACACGGTGCTGGTGCTGGCCGGTTACTGGCTCGGCGACCGCTGGGACGTCGTGGGGACGTACATCGGCATCATGTCCAAGGTCGTGCTCGGGCTGGCCGTGCTGGCACTGACCTGTTACGTGGTGATGCGCGTCCGGGGCCGCGACGGCTCCCGGCGCCGCGAGTGAGGCGACGCCGGGAGCCGGGGGCGGGCGCTCAGGACTCCTCGAAGTAGGCGTCCAGGACGGCGTCCAGCTCGGCCGGCCACTCCTTGAGCTGTGCCCGGCTCTCCGCCTCGACCTCGGCGTTGAACCAGCGCGGGCCCGGCAGGTGCACGGTCACGGTGAACCGGCGGCCGAAGCGGGCCGGGGTCATCTCCACCGCCCCGATCTCGTCCCAGCCGAACTCGGCCTCCTGGTCGTCCAGCCGGAACGTGACGCCTTCCCCGGCCACCCGGATCGAGCCGCGACGGTCGCTGACCTCGAAGACCGGCCCCTCCCCGGCTTCCTTCGCTTCCGCTTCCGCTTCGGCGTCTTCGTCGGCTTCCGCGTCGGCCGGGGCGTCGGCATCGGCAGCCTCCGCACCCGCCGCTTCGGGCGCCGCGTCGAGCTCCGGATCCGTCTCCGGGTCCGTCTCCGGGCCTGCCTCCGATTCCGGTTCGGTCTTCCGGGGCCCGGCGGCTGCCGTCAGGCCGGGAAGGGGGATGAACGCCGGGTCGATGCCTGCGGCGAACTCGGGCTTCTTGTTCGAATCTATGCTCTGCTCCACGGCGGGCAGTATGGTCGACGAACCTGTACGTGACCAGTCGTCACCGTCTCCGGCACCGCGTTCCGGGCCTCCCCTTCGCGCCCCGCGACCGAACTCCCTTCTTTTGAACGGGAAAAAGCTCTGCCCACACACAGCAAAGTAAGGCTAGGCTCACCTAATCAAGACAGCCTGTCTGCGATGGGGCTGTGCAGCGGCATGCCTGGAGGAGGCGCGTGCGCATGGAACACGATGACGGTCCGCAGCGGGAGCCGGGACCGGAGCCGGACAGCGAAGAGGAACAGCCGGAACCGGACAGGAAGAAGGAGAAGCAGGAACAGGCGCGGGGGCGGGCCGCGCTCGCCGCGATGCTCGCGCCGGTCCGGGCCCGCACCCGTCTCGCCATGGGGCTCCAGATCGTCGGCGCGGCGGCCACCGTCGTCCCGTACATCGCCATCGCGGAGCTGGCCAAGGCGCTGCTCGCTCCCGGCCCCACCGACCCGGACGCGGTGCGTGCGGCCGTGCTGATCGCGGTGTTCGGGCTCTCCGTACGGGCGCTGTTCGGCGGGGTCGCCCTCGCGGTGACCCACTTCGCGGACGTGGCGCTCCAGGCGTCCCTGCGCCGCCGCATCGTGGAGCGGCTGGGGCGCGCGCCGCTCGGCTGGTTCACCGCCAACTCCTCGGCCACCGTCCGCAAGGCGGCCCAGAACGACGTCCACGACCTGCACTATCTGGTCGCCCACAGCGCGGTGGAGACCACGGCGGCGCTCACCGTGCCCGTCGTGGGGCTCGGCTATCTCTTCTGGCTGGACTGGCGGCTCGCCCTGCTGGCCCTGGCCACGCTGCCGGTCTACGCGGGGGCGTACGCGTACATGATGAAGGACTTCGGTCCGCAGATGAGCCGGCTCAACGCGGGGATCGCCGCGATCAACAAGGCCATCGTGGAGTTCGTCGCGGGCATCGGGGTGGTGAAGACCTTCGGCCGGGCGGGCGAGGCGCACGCGGGCTACCGGGAGGCGGCGACGCGGTTCGGCGAGCACTACAGCGGGTGGGTGCGGCCGATGCTGAAGCTGGAGGCGTACTCCTCGATGGCGGTCTCGCCGCCGGTGGTGCTGCTGGTGAACCTCGCGGGCGGGGTGTGGTTCGTGCACGCGGGCTGGGTCTCCCCCGTCGACGTGCTCACCGCCTCCATGGTCGCGCTCGTCATCCCCAGCGTGCTCGCCACGCTCGGCTTCGGGGCCCAGGCCCGGCGCGAGGCCACGGCGGCGGCGCAGCGGATCGCCGCCGTCCTGGAGACGCCCGTGCTGCCCGAGGCGGTCCATCCGCGTGTCCCCGAAGGGCACGAAGTGGTGCTGGAGGACGTGTCATTCAGTTACGACGGGAGTACCGACGTCCTCAAGGGGGTCGGCCTCCGTCTCACCCCCGGGACCGTCACCGCGCTGGTCGGGCCCTCCGGCTCCGGGAAGTCGACGCTGGCCTCGCTGGTGACCCGGTTCCACGACGTGACCGGCGGGCGTATCACGATCGGCGGCGCCGATGTGCGCGAGATCGCGTCCGAACGGCTCTACCGGCACATCGGCTTCGTCCTCCAGGACGTCCAGCTGCTGCGCACCAGCGTCCGCGACAACATCCGTCTCGCCCGGCCCGACGCGAGCGAGGAGGAGGTCCGCGAGGCCGCCCGCGCCGCGCAGATCGACCGGCGGATCGAGGCGCTGCCGCGCGGTTACGACTCCGTCGTGGGCGAGGACGCCGTCCTGTCCGGCGGTGAGGCGCAGCGGATCTCCATCGCGCGCGCCCTGCTCGCCGACGCCCCGGTCCTCGTCCTGGACGAGGCGACGGCCTTCGCGGACCCCGAGTCGGAGGCGGCCATCCAGGACGCCATCGCCCGGCTGGTCCGGGACCGGACCGTTCTGGTGATCGCGCACCGGCTCCCGACCATCGTCGAGGCCGACCAGATCGCCGTACTGCGCGACGGCCGGATCGTCGAGCGCGGCCGCCACCCCGAACTCCTCGCCGAGGACGGCCTCTACGCCCGGATGTGGGCCACGCACGAAAGGGCAGTCGTATGATCCGCGACCTCACCGCAATCCTGGGGGGCGCCCACCGCGCTGTCCTCTTCCGCTATCTCGCCGCCCTCTTCGCCTACGCGGTGGCCCAGGGGCTCTCCGTCGCCTTCCTGGTGCCGATCCTCGGCGACCTCCTGACCGGCGACACCGGGGGCGCGGCCCGCTGGACCGGGTGGCTGGCGGGGGCGGTCCTCGTCACGCTGGGCCTGCACTACGTGCAGGCGATGCTGGGCTTCGGGGTGGCGCTCGTCATCCTCACCACGCTCCACCACCGGCTGGGCGACCGTGTGGCGGCCCTGCCGCTGGGATGGTTCGACGGGACGACGGTGGGGCGGCTGACCCGGATGGGCACCAAGTCGGTGATGTCGATCGCCGGGAGCTGCGCCCATCTGCTGCAACCGCTGGTCACCGGGGTGGTGACCCCGGCCACGGTGGTCGTCGTGATGCTCTTCCTGGACTGGCGTCTGGGGCTCGCGGCCCTGGTGTGCTCGCCGCTGATCGTGTTCGCCGCCCGGGTCTCCGTACGGCTGCTGAACCGGATGGACGAGATCGACGACGCGGCCGGTGTGGAGGCCTCCGGCCGGGTGCTGGAGTTCGCCCGCAACCAGCCGGTGCTGCGCGCCTTCGGCCGGACCACGGACGGCTACGCGCCGCTGGAGGCCGCGCTGGAGAGACAGCGGGCGGCTTCCCGGAAGCAGGTGTGGATGTCGGTGCCGGGAATGCTGCTCGGCGGGTTCGCGGTGCAGCTGTGCTTCTCGGCGCTGATCGGTGTCGGGGCGTCGCTGGCGCTGCGCGGTGCGGTGGACCCGGTCGAACTGGTGGCGCTGCTGGCACTGGTGGCCCGGTTCGCCGGACCGCTGGCGGAGGTCGGGGAGCTCGCGGCGGTGGTGCGGACGACCCGCAACGACATGGGCCGGGTGCGGGCGGTGCTGGAGGAGCCGCCGCTGCCGGAGCCGGAGCGGTCGGCGCCGGTCGCGGTCCCGGGCGCGGTGGAGGTGGACGGGGTGCGGTTCGGCTACCCGGGCCGTGGAGGGTCCGGCGGCGTGGTCCTGGACGGTGTCTCGTTCACGGTCGCCCCGCGTACGGTGACGGCCCTGGTGGGGGCGTCCGGTTCGGGCAAGACCACGCTGACCCGGCTCATCGCCCGGTTCTTCGACGTGGACGCGGGGACGGTACGGGTCGGTGGCGTCGATGTACGCGACCAGTCCACGGCCGCGCTGATGGAGCAGCTCTCCCTGGTCTTCCAGGACGTCTACCTCTTCGACGACACCCTGATCGGCAACATCCGCGTCGGCAGGCCGGACGCGGACGAGCAGGAGGTGCTGGAGGCCGCCCGGCTCGCCGGGGTCGACGAGATCGTGGAACGGCTGCCCGACGGCTGGGAGACCCGGGTCGGGGAGGCGGGGGCCTCGCTCTCGGGCGGGGAGCGGCAGCGTGTCTCCATCGCGCGGGCGCTGCTGAAGGGCGCGCCGATCGTGCTGCTCGACGAGGCGACCGCCGCGCTGGACCCGGAGAACGAGGCGTACGTCCAGCGGTCGATGGACGCGCTGAGGGCGACGAGCACCCTGCTGGTCGTCGCCCATAGGCTGTCCACCGTGACCGGTGCCGATCAGATCGTCGTCCTGGACGAAGGGCGTGTGGCGGAGCGGGGGACCCATCAGGAGCTGATGGCCCTCGACGGGCACTATGCCCGCTTCTGGAACGAGCGCCACCGCGCGCTGGGCTGGCGGATCGCGACGGCGACCACTGCTGACACCACCGGCAGCGGCACCTCATGAAACAGACCCCCGGCCCAGGGCCCGGAGACCGTACGGGCGGCAGGCCCGGCAGGCGTCCTGGGCGGGCCCCTTCGCTGACCCGGGAAGCGGTGGCCGAAGCGGCGCTCGCCGAGGGCGTGGCGGTGTTCAGCATGCCGGGGGTCGCGGCCCGGCTGGGGGTCAGCCACTCGACGCTCTATCGCTATGTCGACAGTCGGGACGATCTGGTGCGCGCCGCGGTCGAACGGGCCGCGGTGCGCACCGGCTGGCCCCCGGCGGACCTGCCCTGGCGCGAGCTGCTGACCGCGTTCGCCGACGCGGTGTGGGCGGCCTGCGACGCGTTCCCGGGGCTGGCTGAGGTGCTGCTCACCACCCCGGCCGCGCCGCCCGTGATGGTCGACCGGCTGGGCGGGTACGGCGTGGCGCTGGTCGAGGCGGGGCTCTCCACCCGGGACGCGGCGGTCGCCGTGGACTTCGTCGGGGACCTGGTGCTGTCCTCGGCAGTGGCGATGCGGGGCCTGGACCGTACGGTGCCGGACGCGGCGGGCACCCCGCGCACGGCCCGGGAGCAGTACCGGGACGCCTGGGCGGACGCCCCGGCCGGGGCCCATCCGTTCGAGGCCGAGTTCGCCGCCGAGGAGACCTGGCACGGGCGCGGCTGGTTCGACGACAAGCTCGCGATCTTCCTGGACGGCCTGGCCACCCGGATCACCCCTGTAGTTACCGCGCAACCGCCTGTAGTTGCCGCGCGACCCCCTGTAGACCCCGCGCAACCACCTGAGGAGAACGCGTGAACCGTACGGTCCTGACCTTCGACTCCATAGCCCGCGGCCTCGCGGAGTACGGCGATCCGCACGGCCATCCGGTGGTGATGCACCACGGGTTGCTCGGGGACGCCGGGCTGCCCGCCGTCTGGGACACCCTGGCCCGGGACGCGGGCGTCCGGCTGATCGCGGTGGAGCGCCCCGGGTACGGCGCCTCCGACCCGGCCCCGATGACCGCCGTGGGCGACTGGACCGCGCACCTGCTGCCGGTGCTGGAGGCGTGCGGGGTGGACGCGTTCGACGTGCTGGGCCTCTCGGCGGGGGCGCCGTACGCGTACGCCCTCGCGGCCGCCCTGCCGGAGCGGGTGCGGCGGGTGTGGGTCCTCAGCGGGCTGCCGTACGTCCCCGACGACGCGGTCCGCCACCGCTACCCCGAGGAGGCCGAGCCCGTCTGGACGTTCTACCGCGAGGCCCCCGAGGACGAGGTGGTCGCGCGGTTCGCGGGGGCGGCACAGCGGATGGCGGAGGTGTTCGCCGACTCGCCCTGGGTCCTCGCCTCGCTGCCGGGACTGGCCGCCCACGGCTGGCGGGGTCCGGCCCGGGAGGTGCGGCTCCAGACCCGCCCGTGGGGGTTCGTGCCGGGCGAGGTGGCGCAGCCCGTACGGCTGTGGCACGCACCGGGGGACGAGGAGGTCCCGTTCCCGGCGGCGGAGGCGACCGCCGCGCTCCTCCCGGCGGCCCGGCTGACGGAGCAGGCCGCGCCGGACCACCTCCCGAGCGAGGAGACCTTGCGTCAGCTGTTCGCGGAGCTGAGGGAAGCGGGCCTTTAGAGCACGCCCCGGCGCCACTCCCGTATCAGCAGATAGCCGAGGTACGCGCCGCCGATCGCCATGGTGTAGATCCCCACCGGAAGGTCCTCGAAGAGCGGCAGCTGCTGGGCGCAGAGGTCGGCGGCGACCAGCAGCAACCCGCCCGTGAGGCCGGAGAGCAGCAGCTGGGGCCCCGATCCACGGGTGAGGCGCTTGGCGATCTGCGGGGCCGTCAGGGCGATGAAGGCGATGGGTCCGGAGACGCTGACGGCGGCGGCCGAGAGGGCGACGGCGAGGATGACGGCGAGGGTCTTGGCCTTCCTCGGTTCGGCGCCGAGCCCTTCGGAGATGTCGTCGCCCATCTCGCCGATGCCGAGGCGCCGGGAGATCAGCGCCGTCAGCGGGGCGGCGGCGAGCAGGACCAGCCAGATGGTGGTGGCGTCGGTCCAGGAGCGGGCGGTGAGGCTGCCGTTGACGTAGGCGGTGAGGACGGAGGCCTTGTCGCGTTCCAGGGCGTAGACGACGTACTGGGTGACGGCGGCGCCCATCGCGGCGACCCCGATACCGGCGATGACGAGCCGGGCGGGGTTGCGGAAGCCGGTGCCGGTGGAGACGTGGACGAGGGCCATCGCGGCGACCGCGCCGATGAGCGCGCCGAGGGCGACGGGGATGGTGTCGGGGAACATCAGCGCGCAGATCGCGGCGCCCGCACCGGCCCCGGCGGAGAGGCCGATGACGTCGGGGCTGCCGAGCGGGTTGCGGGTGACGGACTGGAACAGCGCGCCGGAGAGGCCGAGCGCGGCGCCGACCCCGATGGCGACGGTGAGGCGGGGGCCCCGCAGCCGGTTGAAGACGAAGCGGTCCTTGCCCTGGGCGTCCCCGAGGAGGGCTGCGGGCAGGTCGGCGAGGTCGAGGCCGAGGCGCCCCCAGGTGAGGGTGGCCACGGCGGCGGCCAGGAGGAGGACGAAGAGCCCGGCGCCCGCGAGGACGGAGGCGCGGCGCATCGGTACCGCCACGGTGCGGCCGACGACCAGGTAGCCCCGGGGGGCCTTGACCGGCTTGCGGACGGGGGCGGTGGGTTCGGTGGTGACGGTCATGTGGTGCCCCGCATCCTGCGTACGGCGATGAGCAGCGCGGGTGCGCCGATGAAGGCGGTGACGACGCCGACCATGAGTTCGGTGGGGCGCATGACGGTCCGGCCCACCACGTCCGCGAGGAGCAGCAGGGTGGGGCCCAGCAGCGCCGAGAAGAGGATCTGGACCCGGAAGTCGACGCCGACCAGGGCCCGTACGACATGGGGCACGGCGAGGCCGACGAAGGCGATCGGGCCGACGGCGGCGGTCGCGGCGGCGCTGAGCAGGGTGGCGGCGAGCAGCCCGCCGCCCCGGGTGCGGGCCGGGTTGGAGCCGAGGGCGACGGCGGTCGCGTCGCCGAGGGCCAGGGCGTTGAGGCCGGGGCCGAGGGCCAGAGCGAGGAGGAAGCCCACGGCGGCGAAGGGCAGCACGGACCAGAACACGTCGAAGTCCCGGCCGCCGAGCGCCCCCACGACCCAGTAGCGGTAGCTGTCGAAGACCTGCGGCTTGCTGAGCGTCACCGCCTGGATGAACGCCATCAGTACGGCGGTGAGCACGGCCCCGGCGAGCACCAGGCGCACCACGCTCGTCCCCGTACCGGCGGAGCCGATGACATGGACGAGCACTCCGGCGATCAGCGCTCCGGGCAGCGCCCACCACATGGTGTCGGTGGCCCCGGAGGCGCCGAGCCAGGCGGTCGCGGCGACGATGCTCGCGGAGGCGCCCGCGTTGATGCCGAGGAGGCCGGGTTCGGCCAGCGGGTTGCGGGAGACGCCCTGCATGAGGGTGCCCGCGACGGCGAGGCAGAGTCCGGCGAGGACACCGAGGACGGTGCGGGGGTAGCGGCTCTCGATGATGGTGGTGACGTTCTCGTCGGCGGTTCCGCCGAAGAGGCCGAGTACACCGAGAACATCGCCGAACGAGGTGGGGCGGCTGCCGAACATGACGCTCGCGCAGAGCGCGACCGCCAGCGCGGCGACCGCTGCGAGCAGGAGGAACGCCGTCCGAGCGGCGCCGGTACGGGAGGTACCGGCGCCGCTCGGCGGTGCGACCGTGGTGGTTGCCATGGGAGTGAAGTGTGTCTGATGACCTCGGCGGTTCGGATACCCGGCTGGGGTTACTTGCCGGCCTTCTCGACGGCCTCGTCGATGATCGGCAGGTAGCGCTCGATCGTCCACGGCACGGTCAGCGGGTTGATGATCGAGGAGGCGGTGACGAAGGAGTTGTCGTTGCTCGCGACGACGGCGCCCTTCTTGATCGCGGGGATCGCGCCGTACAGCTTCTGGCCCTCGATCTCCTTGCGGTTCTTCGCGTCCGTGTAGAACGTGAAGATCAGGTCGCTGTCCTTGAGCTTCTCGGCGTTCTCCAGGCCGATGAGCGCGGAGTCGGTGCCGGGGGTCTCCTTGAAGGTGTTGACGACCGGGTCGACCGTCAGGCCGAGCGAGGAGACCATCTTGACGCGCTGCTCCTCGGGCTTGAAGACGCCGAGGCTGCCGGGGCCGGTGTTGTAGACGTAGGAGAAGGTGACGTCCTTGTAGTTCGGCCGGGTGGCCGCGGCGTCACCGAGCTGCTTCTCGATGTCCGTCTTGAGGGCGTCGGTGTCCTTGGTCCGGCCCAGCGCCTTGCCGATGATGTCGATCTGCTGGTCCCAGTCGGTGCTCCATGCCTGGTCCGGGTAGGCGACCGTGGGGGCGATGTCCTTGAGGACGTCGTACTGCTTCTGCGTGATGCCCGACCAGGGGGCCAGGATGACATCCGGCTCCAGCTCGGTGATGGCCTCGAAGTCGATCTCCTCGCCGCCCGTGAACTGCTTGGGCAGCTTGTCGCCGGACTTCTTCACGGCTTCGTTGATCCACGGGAGGTAGCCGGACTTGTCGCTGCCCCACGGGTAGCTCTCGATGCCGACCGGGGTCTGGCCGAGGGCTATCGCGGTCTCGGCGGAACCCTGGCCGAGGGTGACGATGCGCTTCGGCTTCTCCTCGATCTTGGCGGTGCCGAGCGAGCTCTTGATCGAGACGGGGAAGGCGCCGTCGCTCTTGCCCGCGTCCTTCGCCGAGTCTTTGCCGCTGTCGCCGTCCGAGGAGCAGCCGGTCAGGACGACGGCGAGGGCGACGGCGGTGGCCGAAGCGGCAAGGGTGTGACGACGCACGCGGGTGAAGCCGAGCATGGTGTTCCTCATGGTTGGACGAGCGAGTGAGAGTTAGGCAAGCCTAAGCTAACGCACAGGGATGCCTGCAACAGGGGTGGGGCGGGCCCCCTCGGAGCCCCGCCCGCCGGGCCCTCTCAGCGCCCTGTCCGGCCAATCCTCCCGCCGTGCGGCTCCGAATCACTGGTGAGAGCCCGTCCGGACTCTCGTCGCACAGCAGGTGGGACCCATGACCCAGGCGCGAACACTGCTCACCCCCGATCTTCCGCCGCGCTTCGCGACGCCGGACCTCCCGGGGGCGTGGCCCCCGGCCGGACCGCCGCCGCCCCGCCCTCCCTCCGGTGCGGCGCCGGAAGCGGCCGGTCCCCGCCCGCCTCGTGCAGCGCCAGCCACACCCGGTCGCGGGTGAGCGGCAGTTCGGTGAACCTGATCCCCGTGGCATCGCGCAGCGCGTTGGCGAAGGCCGGGGCGACCGGGTTGAACGGGCTCTCGCTCATCGACTTGGCGCCCAGCGGGCCGATCGCGTCCGAGGTCTCCATGAAGTGCACCTCGGTGCGCGGCACATCGGCGTACTGCGGCAGCCGGTAGCGGCGGAACGCGGCCGTGGTCACCTCGCCGCGCTCGTCCAGCCGTACGTTCTCGAAGAGCGTGGCCCCGAGCGCCTGCGCCACCCCGCCCTCGACCTGGCCCCGGCACTGCATCGGGTTCATCACCTTGCCCGCGTCGGCGGCGTGCACGCTGCGCAGGATGCGGATCTCGCCCGTGCCCGGGTCCACCGCGAGCCGGAACCACTGGGCGTTGAACGCCACCGAACGCGGCGAACCGCCCCAGTGCCCGTCCGCCGACAGCTCCCGCCCGGCCGAACGGGCCGCCTGGTACAGCTCCTTGAGACTGACCACGCGTACGGCTCCCTCGCGTCCGGCACCTTCACGCACGGCCCCTTCACGCACAGCCCCTTCACGCACAGCCCCTTCACGCACAGCCCCTTCACGCACAGCCCCTTCGCGCCCGGCGCACTCCACCGCGTCCGCCGTCAGTCGGCACTCCCCCGGTGCCGACCCCAGGTGCTGTGCCGCGAAGTCCAGTATCTGTACGGCGAGTTCGTCGGCGGCCCGCATCACCGCCTTGCCCGCCACCACCGTCCCGGCCGAGGCGAAGGCGCCCGTGTCGTGCCGGACCACATCGGTGTCCGACTGCCGGATCGCGATCCGGTCGACGGTGGTGGAGAGAGCTCCGGCGGTGATCTGCTTGTGGACGGTCGTGGTGCCGTTGCCGAACTCGGCGGTGCCGACGGCGATGTCGTACGTGCCGTCCTGGAGCAACTTCACCGTGGCGTCGGCGAAATGGCCGCCGGGCGGGCCGGTGGCGATCATCGACATACCGGTGCCCTGGCCGACGAGCCACCCCTCCGGCACGTCGTCGCCGCCTGCGTCCCCGTACTCCTCGATCGCCTCCCGTACGACCTGGAGGCACTGGTCGAGACCGTAACTGGCGATCTCCAGGTCCTCCTCCTCGCCGCCGGGGCTGATCATGTGCTCGCCGGGGCCGATGATGTTCAACTCCCGGAAGACCAAAGGGTCGACGCCCGTGCGCCGGGCCAGTTCGTCCATCACCGATTCGACCGCGAAGACGACCTGGCCCAGGCCGTAGCCCCGGAAGGCGCCCGCCGGGACGGAGTTGGTGTAGACGGAGAAGGCGTTCACCTTCTTGTGCGGGGCGCGGTAGACGGCCATGGACTCGCCGACGCTGTGGAACATGACGGCCGGGCCGTGGTTGCCGTACGCCCCGGTGTTCGCCACCACCCGCACCTGGAGCGCGGTCAGCGTGCCGTCCGACCGGGCGCCCGCCCGGACCCCGATGGTGAAGGGGTGGCGGGTGGTCGCCCCGTAGAACTGCTCGGCGCGGGTGTACTCCAGCTTCACCGGGCGCCGCAGCCGCATCACGGCGAGCGCCACGATGTCCTCGACGATCATCTCCTGCTTTCCGCCGAAGCCGCCGCCGACCCGGCCCGCCAACACCCGTACCTGCTTCAACTCCAGCCCGAACAGGGCGCACAGGGCCCGCCGGGTGAGAAAGGGGGTCTGGGTGCTGGAGCGCACGGTGAGCCGTTCCCCGCCGTCCTCCCCGCTCTCGTACCAGGCGACCGCGCCGTGCGTCTCCAGGCTTGCGTGCTGGACCCGTTGGGTGCGGAAGGTCTCCTCGTACACGACGTCGGCCTCCGCGAACCCCTCCTCCACCGAGCCGATCTCGCCGTGGACTTCACCGACCACGTTGTTCTCGGGGCGGGCGATGCGCGACTCGGGACCCTTGTCGTGGATGACCGGAGCGCCGGGGGCCATCGCCTCCTCCGGGTCGGTGACGTACGGGAGTTGCTCGTACGTCACCTCGATGCGGCGGCACCCCTCCTCGGCCGCCGCCTCGCTCTCCGCGACCACGGCGGCGACGCGCTGGCCGATGTAGCGGACGGTGTCGTCGAGCAGCCGGGTGTCATCGGGGTCCTCGGTCGGGTGCTCGTGGCGGGCGGTGGAGTAGAGCCGTTCCGGGGCGTCGCGGTGGGTGAGGACCAGGTGGACGCCGGGGACGCGCAGGGCGGCGGCCGTGTCGATGGCGAGGATGCGGGCGTGCGGGTGCGGGGAGCGCAGGAGCTTCATATGGAGGAGGCCGGGGACGTCGATGTCGAAGGTGTAGCGCGCGGTGCCGGTCACCACCTGCGGCCCGGCCGGGGCGCCCAGGTTCCGGCCGACGGCCCGCCCGGCGTCCGGCTCCTCGGTGTGCCGTACGCCGCGCACCGCGTCCTCGATGGCCCGGTAGCCGGTGCAGCGGCAGATGTTGCCCTTGAACGCCCTGGGCAGGTCGGCCAGTTGCTCCTCGTCCAGGGTGGCCGTCGTCATCAGGTATCCGGCGGTGCAGAAGCCGCACTGGAATCCCTGCGCTTCGAGGAACTGCCGCTGTACGGGGTGGAGTTCACCGTCCTCGCCGGCCAAGCCCTCCACCGTGGTGACGCGGCGCCCCTCGGCCCGTACGGCGGGGTAGAGGCAGCTGTGCACCGGCTCCCCGTCGACGTGCACGGTGCACGCTCCGCAATCCCCCGCGTCACAGCCCTTCTTGACGCCGAACCAGCCGCGCTCGCGGAGGTAGGTGCGCAGGCACTGACCGGCGCGCGGCTCGTCCTCGAAGGGCCGGCCGTTGATGTGGATCCCGTAGCTCATACCGTCTCCCCCGAGGTCAGTTCACGGCGGATCTCCTCCGCGAGGCGGAGGGCCATGTGCCGCCGCCACACGGGCAGTCCGTGGATGTCGTCGAACCAGTCGTCGGCGCCGACCGCGGAGTCGATGGCGGCGTGCAGCGCGTCCCGGTCCGGCGGCAGCGGGAACCAGAAGCGGAAGGGCCGGACCGTCGCCGCGCTCACCGTCACGGCCAGCGAACCGTCCACCGGATCCAGGGCCCCGATGACCAGGACCCCCGAGCGCCCGAGCCCGTACAGGGACGCCTGCCGGAACGCCGTACGGGAGGCGAGGGCGCGGGCGGGCAGGGTGACCGAGCGCAGCAACTCCCCCTCGCCCAGGTCTTTTCGGCCCGCGCCGAGGACGAAGTCCGCCACCTTCACCCGGCGCAGCGAGCCGTCCTGGGCGCGGAGCAGACAGGTGCCGTCCAGCGCGGCGGTGAGCGAGATCATCGGCCCGGCGGGCAGGGCGTTGCAGAGGTTGCCGCCGACGGTCGCCATGTTCCAGATCTTGAACGAGGCGAGGAAGGCCCGGCAGCACTGCTCGACGAGCGGGGCCGCCCGCACATCGCAGGCTTTCCCGAACCGGGAGAGCTGCGCGATCGTGCAGGTGGCCGCGGTCTCCACCGATCCGTCCGGCAGCTTCCGCACCGGCTCCCAGCCCATCCGGCTCAGGTCCACCAGCCGACGCAGGTGCGGCTGTGGTTCGGAGAAGAGGTAGGTGCCCCCGCCGAGCCAGGCATCGCCCGGCTGCCAGGGAGCGCGGGCGCGGGCGTCCCGCACTTCGAGCACCGTGTTGAGGTCCATGGCGCACAGTGAAGCGCCCGGGAGGGGGCCCGCACGACTGGTTCACCGTACGGAAATACACCAGGCCCAAGCCGTAACACTGGAGGATCAACCAAGAGGTGTTTTCTCCCTCTGGCCTGGCATTTACGATGCAGTAACTCGCATTGGCCTGGTGAATGCGAGATGACGGGCATGGTGCCCGGCAGCCCCTGAAGGGCCTAGGAGACCGCCCATGCACGTCGAAGACCTCCTCCGGCTGGAGTCCCTGGACCTGACCCTGCTCTGGGGCGGCCCGCCGCTCCTGGCCCGGGAGATCAGCGGGGTCACCGCGACCGATCTGGAGGACCCGGGGCGGTTCCTCCAGCGCGGCGAGATCGCGCTCAGCGGGCTGGTGTGGTGGAGCGCGGCGGACGAGGAGGCGACGGCGGACCGGTTCGTCGCGGCCCTGCGCGAGGCCGGGGCGGCGGCGCTGCTGGCGGGCGAGGAGACGCACGGGACGGTGCCGGAGGTGCTGGTGGACGCGTGCCGCCGCCATGGCATCGCGCTGCTCTCGGTGCCGGTGCACACCTCGTTCCGGGCCATCACCGACACCGTGTACCTGCGGCAGTGGGGGGACCTCAGCAGGCGGCCCGCCGCCTCCTACGCGCTGCCGGAGAACGTCCGGGACGAGCTCAGCCGGCTCCTCGCGGACGGCGCGGACCCGGACACGCTGCTCACCCGTGCGACCGGTCATCTGGGGACCCCGCCCTGTTACGTGCTCAGTGCCACCGGCCGGACCGTCGCCCGCACTCCGGCCGCCCGGCCGGCTGAAGGCCGCACTGCGCGTGGAGCCGGACGCGTCCCCGTACAGCCAGTGGTTTCTGCATCTGCCCGGGGCGGTGGACGTCCCGCCGCGCATGCTGCACGAGATAGCCGAGGTGTTCGCGCAGTACCGGCAGGGGGTGCGGCGCCGCGAGGCCGCCGCACGCGGTCCGGCCGCCGCACTCCTGGCCCTCGTCGACACCCCGGGCTCCGGCCCCGCCCCGCTCCCGGCGGCCCTGCGCGCCTGCGGGCTCCCGGACCGGGGCCCGTACACGGTGGTCGCGGTCCGGGTGGGGGAGGAGGGCGAGGCGGCGGGTCCCGAGGCGCATTCCGAGGCTCTGGAGGAGGTGCTGCGGCACCTGCCGGGCCACCGGTTCGCGACGGCCCGCCTGGTGGAGGGCGGGGCGGCGGCGGTGATCGCCACGGATCCCGGCTCCCCGGACAGCGTGGCCGCCGCCCTCAAGGACCTCTGGCCCACGCTGCACGCCTGCGACGAAGCCGCCCTCCCGTACGGCGGCATCAGCGCTCCGGCCACCACCCCGGACGGGCTCAACGGCGCGCTGGTGCAGGCCCGTTACGCACGGACGGCCGCCGGAAGGTCAGGGCGTGCGAACCTCACCGCGATCGAGGAGCTCACCACCCTGGACGCCCTGCTCGCGGGCATCCCCGACGACGTACGGACGGCCTTCGGCATCCACGCGCTCGGCCCGCTCGCCGACACCACGAACCCCTCCCACCGCATGCTTCTGGAGACCCTCGACACCTTCCTCAGGCACAACGGCTCCTGGGCGCGGACGGCCGAGGCCCTGCATCTGCACGTCAACACCGTGCACTACCGCATCCAGCGCGTCGAGATGCCCACCGGCCGCGACCTGGCCCGCCTCGACCACAAGCTGGACCTGAAGGCGGCGCTGCTCTGCCGCTAGGGCCTGTCGTCAAACTGCCGTCGTCGCCCGAAGGGCGGCCGCGCGGCGCATGGTGCGTGCGATCGCAAGGCGCCGGAATGGTCTCGTAGC
>NZ_JBHYVE010000023.1:56581-140464 GCF_042750035.1 Streptomyces sp. NPDC059452 | reverse complement strand
GAACGCGGATCATCGCGTTCCGCCCCGCCCGCTGCCCGTACGCCCACTTCAGGCGCTTGTCCGTGTACGGAGGCGGACTTGCCGCATCAAGCAACGTTCGCCCCCTGTGATGATTTCGCCCCCTGTGATGACGGGGACGGCTTGCTGTGCGGGGTGGCAGCGGACGGTCGGAATGGTCACGTGGCTGAGTACCTGCGGGTCGGGGAGATCGGTGACGACGAGGGCAGGCGGCTGCTGCGGATCATCCGCAGGGGCGCCGAGGCCGTGAACAGGGCGGCCGTTGCCTGACGTTAGGAACGGTCGACGGCGTGTTCTTTGAGAAAAGCGCCCGCGTGGGCTGCTGCTTCTTCCGCGGTCGCGTAGCGGGCCCCCTCGGTGACCGCGACGGATGCTCCGTCAGCGCCCACGCCTGTCCAACTCCAGTCACCGGAAGGTGCCTGCGTCAGTTCGGCAGTCCCCCCGAAGAGCGCGAGCGTGCTCCTGCCCGCTGTCGCGGGCGCTGGGCGGCTGACGGCGTCGGGCCATTTCTTACGGGCACCCTGCCGGGTGATGCCCCAGACAGCCCCCATCTGCTCGTAACTGGCGCCATAGGAACCAGCGGTTGCTGCCGCGTGCGCGGTCAACCGCCTGACCTCGGCATCCATCACCTTCCAAGCGGCCAGGACGGACAGTGCTACGTCAATGGGATCCGCTTCCCACATACGCTCCTCGGGCAGCCCGGTCTGTCGGGAGCGAATCGCCGAGGCCAGCGGATTCAAGGCGTCGTACAGCGCCTTGTCGAGTTCTGCCTGTTCTTCCGGGGGGATCTCAGAGACCATCATGCGGCAACTGTAGTTGTCGAATCGGCAGATGGGAACCAAAGTTTCCCAACTGTCTCGCTCGCAGCCCGGCCGTATCGAGGAGACAGGCCGTCCAGCGCTGAGCCAGGCAAGCGACCGTTGCTTGATGCGGCACTAGCTGGCTCCACTCGGCTCGTTGGCTCGTTGGCTCGTTGGATCGATGGCCGGGGCGGACAGCGGGACTCTCCGGTCCTTCCGAGCCCCCGGTTCGTGCCAGGGTGAGAGCGTGGCGGAGATCGAAATGGCAGATGCGTTTGCGGCCGTGTGTCGCGGTGGGCGCGGGAGCCTCTATGCCTATCGGGTGCGCGGGCTGGGACGCGGCGCGGTCGTCCTGTGGATCGGCGGCGAGGGCGACGAACATGATCAGGTGCTGGCCCTGCCAGCGGCTGATCGCCTTCAGGTGCCGGTGTTCACGACGGTCCGGCAGGCACGGGTGTATGCGAGCCGACGGGGACTCAGGCCGGCTACTTCCGGGGCCGGCACCCTGGAGCTCGCCCGTGTCGAGCATTGGCTGAAGGCCCCTGCGCGCCGACGCCTCCCCTCGGGGCCGGTGCTGGAGGCGTGGAACTTCTTCGAGGATCTGGCCCGAGGACTCGGCGAGGCGCACCGCCTGCCCCAGCAGGGCGCGGCGCACAACAGCGCTTACGAGAAGCTCTTCGAGGGCGACTGCGCGACGTGGACGCCCGTGGAGCAACGTGCGGTACTGGAACTGATGACGGCCGGGGTGGAGCTGTGGAGCTCCTGCCCAGTGATCGTGAAGCCCTGCTCGCCCACCGCCTCCGACAGCGGACGGGGCGCCCCCTCTTCGAGCCGGGCGGGGGTGAGCTTGTGCGGCGGCGGCGGCGGTGTCGTCGGCGGCGGGTGGAGCAGGCTGGGCCCCGTGAAACGCCTCGACATCGGTCGGGGCGATCGGGGATGCTTCGCGCGATGACCAGAATCAACGACACGCCCCCCGCTTGGGACGAACGCACCCAGCTCACCACGTTCCTCGACTTCGCACGGGGAACCGCCCGCGCCAAGTGCGAAGGCATCTCCGCGGAGAACGCCCGCAAGGCGCTCCTGCCGGGCTCACCGCTGATGACCGTGAGCGGACTGATCAACCACCTCCGCTGGGTCGAGTACTACTGGTTCCAGGTGGTCTTCCTCGGCGAGGAGGACCGGGCCCCCATGACGGACGAGGACCCCGACCGCGAAATGCGGATCGCCATCGACTTCCCGCTCACGCAGCTGCTCGACGAGTACGCCGAACAGAGCGCCCGCTACCGCGAACTGGTCGCCGGGAACGACCTGGACAAGCGGGCCGAGGGAACCATCCGCAACGGCCTCCACGTCGACCTGCGCTGGATCCTGCACCACCTCATCGAGGAGACGGCCCGCCACAACGGCCACCTGGACATCCTGCGCGAGCTGCTCGACGGCACGACCGGCTACTAGATCCGGTAGATCCGGCGGAGGTCAGGGGCGGGGGCCAGGGGCAGAGATCACGGGCGGGGCCAGAGCCGGATCGCAGCGAGCGTGACGGTTCCGTGGAAGATATAGCCGCGCCTGGTCGGGCCACGTGCGCGGGTCCCCGCCGCCGAGGCGACTGCCGACGAATCTCTGACTCAGACCACTAACCCGACAGGGACCCGTCCCGTACGGCGATGATGAAGGTGGACCATCCGGCGGCGGGGATGAGGAGCGTCGGGCCGCTGGGGACTTTGGAGTCGCGGACGGGGACGGCGGTGGGGTGGTGGTCCTGCACTTCCAGGCAACTGCCGCTGTCGCCATTGCTGTAGGACGACTTGCGCCAGCCGCTGAGGGGCGACGTCATGGGGGTGGTCACGCTAGCCATGTTCTCTGTAGCCCTTCGACGTCGCCTTCAGCGCTGCCACAGACTCCTTCAGCGGCAGTGCGTCGCTCATGGCCAGAGTGTAGTCGGCTTGGAACGCCTCGACCACGGACGGCGAATCGTGCAACCGCCCCATCCGGAGTCCTTCGCTGTAGGCGACCGGTGGCTGATCTTCGAACCACATCAGCGTCAGCATGCCGTCCAGCAGTGGGTGATATCCGAGCCCCAGCGGGATTACATGCGTGCGGATGCGCTCGGACTCGGTCAGAGCGACGATGTGGTCGATCTGCTCGGCCATGGCCTCCGGCCCGCCGACCGGCCGTCGCAGCACTGCCTCGTCGAGTACTGCCCAAACTGAGGGTGAGGACTGATTCTTGAGGATTGCCGCACGCTCCAGTCGTGCGACAACGGTCCTGTCACGTTCGGCCGAGCTCATGGATGGGAACGACCTGCCGAGGACGGCACGCGCGTACGCCTCGGTCTGAAGAATGCCCGGAACCAGGGAGGGCGCGTATTCACGGATCGCCGTTGCTTGCTGCTCCAGGAGTTTTACCGGCGAGAAGTAGTCCGCGAGGACATCGTCTTCCGCTCCGGGCCGGAAGCTCGTGAGCACATTGCCTGTGCCCAGCGCCATGTCGAGCCGTCGGGCGTCCTCTTCGCTCGGCACTCGGCGGCCGCCTTCGATATGCGAGATGTGCGATCGGGTCATGAGGGCCATATCCGCAAGCTGCTGCTGGGTCAGCCCGGCAGCCTCACGCGCGGCCTTCAACCATTTGCCATAGGTATTACTCACAGCCAACTCCCGTGCGACAGGCGCGATGTCACTCCGAATCCTCTGGCGAGCCTAGCCGTGCCGGTCTCACTCTGTGAGTGGATCGCTACTCAGCGAAGAATTCACCCCCACTGGTACGGAGTTGACTTACCCGTGATCGAAAATGCGCAGAACAACGCCCGACTGCTTCCCTGGACGGGCCTGGGCGGCAGGCCCTGCTACGTCGTGGGCAAGGGCACGGGCCGGGTCTCCCGGGCGGCCGACAAGGTGGAGGCCCTTCAGCTCGGCATGGCCCTGGAACTCCTCGACCACGCCGATGACATGCTGGCCGACGCGCAGGCCACCGAGCCCCAGCTCCGCCACGTCAGCGCGGCCCTGGTCCACTCGCTGCGTGACGTGCACCGGGTCGCCCGGAGCCGGGGGCTCAGGCTCGGCATCCCCGATGACTCCGGGGACGAACACCCCTCAGGCCCCGGGCTCGTCCGGCTGCTGCCCTGACGGCCGCGACGTACGCACGTCATCGGCCAGTTCGGCGAGGGCGAGGGCGGAGCGGTGCTGCTCGGGGGAGAAGCCCGTGGGGTTCTGGCCGGCCATCCGGTCGTCCTCGTAGCGCTGCCGCTGCTCCTCCGCGTACGACCGGAGCGCGGCGCGGGCCTCGTCCGTGGTGCTGTCCAGCGCGGCGGCCACCTCGGCCCAGGTGGCTCCCAGCTCCAGGGCGGCGTGCACGGCTCCGGCGCGGTACCGCAGAACCGTGCGGCGGATGGACTCGCCCAACGCCAGCTTCGCGAGGGCGTCGGCGGCGATGGCACGCTCGGTGGGGCGGGTCGCAGACGGCAGGTGCCGAAGGGTCAGACGCCGCTCGGCCTCGCCGTACTTCTCGGTCTGCCAGTTCAGCGGGGTCGCTGTCGTCACGTCGTCGGGCCGACGGACCGCCTTGGCCTGCCAGTGCTGGTACGCGTTGATGCCGATACTCATCGTGCGGAGTCCTTTCGTTCGCCCCGGCCCCAGTTCATGGGCCCACGGTAGGGGCGGGACCGGTGGCGGGCGTGAGCGTTCGTACTCAGTCCGGCCCGGCCGAATTCGACCTCGTACGGTGACGATCTCCACCGGGTCGTGAGGAACCGCGATCCGGTACGACCTACCGGATCGTGCTCGGCCGCGACGCGGTGACCCGGGACATCAACTACTTAAGAACCAAGAGAAAGAACCAACCCCACCCGACCCAGCCCGGCACCCACCTGACAACCCCCGGGGGTCCGTCACCCACACGGGTGAGATTCACCAACTGGGCTGGATTTCGTACCGGTTGGCAGGCATATGCTCACGCCACCAGACATCAGACATACGTCGGCCCCCGGCCGGGACTGCAATCCCGATCGAGGGCCTGACCACCAAGGAAGCAGAACCCTTCCCGATGGATACACCGCAGAATACTGCCCTCATGCGCGCCCTGGCAGAGCTTCCCGGGCCTCTCCCCACCTCCGGCGTGATCCACATCGTGATCCCGTACACCCGCCGCTTCGTCGTCGTCGGCAACGAGCTCTCCCAGGACCCCGCCCTGAGCACCGTCGCCGTCGGCTTCGCCGTACGCATCCAGTCCCTGCCCCAGGGCACCGAGATCGGCATCAAGGCCCTGGCCGCCTGCTACCGCGAAGGCGAACAGGTCATCGCCGCCGCCCTGCGCGAACTGGAGGCCCACGGCTACCTGCAACGCGCCCGCAGGCGCCAGCCGAACGGCCAGATCACCACCGTCACGGTGTTCTGCAACCAGCCCTCGGCCCTGTTGCAGCTCCAAGCGGTGGCACCCCCGCATCTGCCGCCACCGCCACCGCCGCCGCCGGTACGACTGCCCCTGCCACCGTCACCGGTCCCGTCACCGGCCCCGGCTCCAGAGGCACCTGCTGCCGTTCCCGTACCGGAGACACCCGACGCCATTCCCGTACGGGAGACGCCGCACCCCGCCCCCGTACGAGAGACGCCTCACCCAGCACCCCCGAGGTCAGCCCCGGCGCCGGTCGCGCCCCCTGCGCCCGCGCCCCAGCCCGTACCGCTCCCGGCGCCTTCGCAGCCGCCTCACCCTCACCCCCAGCCCGCGCCCGCCTTCGTGCCGCGCGTACCGCACCCCACCGCGCCCAAGCCCCCGCGTCGGCCGCTTCCTCAGCCCCGCGAGCTCACCCCGGAACTGGCCCGCATCGCCACCGCAGTTCTCAGCGAACTCCGTGACCACGTACCGCAGTTCACGCTCTCCGAGGATCAAGTCCGGGAACTGGTCCCGGGAGTCGCGGCCTGGCTCGAACGTGACGCGCATCCCGACACCATCCGCCACACCCTCACCAGCGAACTGCCCCAACCCGTCAAATACCCCGCGCAATTCGTCAAGCACCGGCTCACCGTCCTGCTGCCCCCACCCCTCCCCAGCACCCAGGACCTCGCGCCACCCGCCCGCCGCCGCGCACCCGTCACTCCGTTCCAGACCTGCGACGGCTGCGAACGTGCCTTCCGGTCCCTCACGCCCGGCCACTGCCGCGACTGCCGAGCCCACCCCGCACAAGCCGCAGCCTGACCTTGACCCTGACGCTGACCGACTGCGCGAGCGCGAGAATTCGTAGCACCGGGTGTAATCGCGGGGCGGTAGCCGACACAACCGTTCTGGAAACACCATCGGATGGGGGCCGCGTGGGCGAGGCAGGGGCAGAGTCGGAGGCCGGGGCCGAGGCAGAGGAAGAGGAAGCCGAGGAAGAGGAAGCCGAGGAAGAGGAAGAGTCGAGCGAGGAGTGGGGCCGGTTCGAGGCGGTCTACCGGGCCTCGTATCCCTTCGTCGTTCGGTACCTGACGCGCAGGCTCGCCGCTCACCTCGTCGACGACGCGGCCTCCGAGGTCTTCGCGATCGCCTGGGAACGGTGGCCGACCAGGCGGGGAGCACCGCTGCCCTGGCTGTACGGCATCGCGCGACGCGTTGCCGCCAACTCGCGACGGAGCCAGGGCACGGCGGCACGGTTGGTGGGGCGGTTGCAGAACGAGCACCCTTCTTCCGTTTCCGTGGACGAGCCCGCTGCCGAGACCCAGGTTCTGGGGCGGCTGGGGGCCGCCGGAGTCCTGGTGCGGATTCCGGATCGCGACCGTGAGGTGCTGATGCTCGTCTCGTGGGACGGGCTCGAACCCCATGAGGCGGCCCAGGCGCTGGGGTGCAGCAAGGCCGCGTTCCTGGTCCGGTTGCACAGGGCGCGGCGGCGGTTGGAGCGGGAGATCGCGAACGGGGGCGCCCCTGCTTCGGCCGAGGGGCGGCAGGCCGTGCCACGTGAGAGGACGACAACGTGAGGCGTGACGTAGGGCGCGTGCGGGAACTGTTGACGGCGGACAATGACCCAGCAGCCGTATACCCGTCCCAGGAGCGGGAGTTGCCGCCGCGCGCGGAGCGTGACCTGGCCGGACTGCGGCAGGCGGGGCGTCGCCCCGGTGACGCCGGTCGTGTCGTACGTCTGGGGCGTCGGCGGGTCCTGGTCGGTGCCGTGGCTACGGGCGTTGCGGTGGCGGTGGCGGTGGTCGGCGGAGGACGGGTGCTACCGGGCGCGGACAGGGTGCAGACGGTGGCCTACACGCCACCCGTACTGTCCCTGGAGCCCGTTGAGGGGCAGACATCGCGGGAGTTCCTGCGTGCCTTCGCCTCGCGCGTCGAGAAGCTGGCGCCGGAACCGGCGGAGGGGACGTACCGGTACACGAAGACGTGGGGGTGGTGGCTCAACACCGCAGGTGACGTTCCTGGTGGCGTGGCGAACGCCGCCGTGCCGACGGTGACCGAGTCCTGGGTCGGGGAAGACCGCTCCGGCCGGGAGCGCAGTGCGTACGGAGAACCTCTCTACCCCGACCCTGCACAGAAACGGGACGCCCAGGAGGCGGGACTCGTTGCGGGCACCGGGGTCGAGGACCGCGCCTACGGCCCTGGGGAGTTTCCCGTCCCCGACGACGATGGGGCCCCGATCGCACCGTTCTCCACCGATCCCGACGAGCTCATGCGCCAACTGAAGCGGGTGAACTGGGAGAGCGGCATGCTGATTTATGGCGTCCACGACATGATCGTCCATGCCGCCACCACGGGACCTGCCGATCCTCGTCTGCGCGCGGCCGCGCTGCGTGTGCTTGCCGAACACGGCGACGGCGTGAAGGTGGCGACCACGACGACCTGGCAGGGGCAAGAGGCCATCGTGGTCTCCGAGGAGGAGACGTACGAGGGCAGCGTCCAACGGGAATCAGTCCTGTTCGACCCGGCTTCCGGGTATCCGATGGGGACCGAATCGGCGCTGTTCGGACATGCCCGACGACTCAACGTCCCGGTGCCGGCCACTCTGAGCGTCACCGAGATCCTTCAGCGGGGGCAGGTCGATTCCACTACGGGGAGGCCGTGAAGGGGCGGGCCGAGACCGCGTCCTCGCCGCCGCCTTCGGCGAAGGGCTTTGGGCCGAAGGCGCCTTGCCGCCTGCACGGTCGGCCCCGCTGGGGGAGGAGTATCACCGGAGAGCTCTCATCACAGCGGCGTAGGGGCCCTCCGGCGACCACCTCCAGCGGGGCGACACGGCTATTCGATGACCGCGGTGGCTTCGACCTCGACCAGGAGATCGGGTTCGCCCAGTGCCGCGACTCCCAGCAGAGTGATCGGCTTGACCGGGTCGATGCCCAGCTTGGCTGCCGCCCGGCCCACGCCCTCACCCAGGAGCGGCATCTTCTCGGGGCTCCAGTCGACGACGTAGACGGTCAGCTTCGCCACGTCGCCGAAGGAGCCGCCGACTCCGGCCAGAGCGGTGGCGATGTTGAGGTAGCACTGTTCGACCTGAGCGGCGAGGTCACCCTCGCCCACCGGCTGCCCATCGGCGTCGCGGGCGACCTGCCCGGCGAGAAACACGAGCTTCGATCCGGTGGCGACCGACACCTGCCGGTAGACGTCGGGCTTCGGCAGCCCCTCGGGATTGAACAGCGTCACGGACATGAACGGCCTCTTTCCCCAGGCGACTTGGCGACTTGGTGACTTGGCGCCTGGCGTTCGACATCGGGAGCAACGAGATCACGTACATAAAAGCATAACGCTGCTATGTATTGTGGGACCATGGCAAGGACGAAGGATCCGGCAGTCCGCACCCTGTTGCTCGACCGGGCCGCTCAGATGCTGCGGACGAGGGAGCCGGTCACGCTGCGCGCCCTGGTGGCTGAGGCCGGAGTGTCGACGATGGCCGTCTATACCTACTTCGGCGGCATGGACGGTCTGTGGACGGCGTTGCGCCAAGAAGGCTTCAAGCGACTGGCCGGCAAACTGGAGGCCGTCGAAACGTCCGCGGACCCGGTGTGCGACCTCACCGCGCTGGGGTACGCCTACCTGACCAACGCCCTGGAGAACCCCGATCTCTACCGCGTCATGTTCGATGACGGCTTCGCACTGGAAGACACCGGCGCTGCGGACGACACCCTGCACCACCTCGTCCGTGCCGTCGACCGGGCCAAGGAGGGCGGCCGCTTCCACGGCACGGTCGACCCGCTGCAACTGGCCACCCAGAGCTGGGTCATCGGCCACGGCCTCGCCTCACTCGTCGCCACCGGCCCTCTGCCGCGTCAGGCGCTCGCTCACGGTGTGTCCCTGCTGACGGCACTGTTCACCAGTGCGGGAGACGAGCCCGGGCGGTGCCGTCAGTCGGTCGTACGCGGTTGGGGAGGGCCCCTCCATCCGGTCCATCCGGGCTGAACCCGAACGGGAGGAGCGTAGGACGCTCGGCCGCCTATGGCGCTGAGGTGCGGTCCGCGCGGCGCAGCTCCCCGGCCGCCAGGACGGTGTAGGCGGCAACGGTGAGCAAGAAGCCGGGGACCGTGAGCATGAGGCGCTGGCTGTCCTCCAGGACGGCTTCGTACTGGCTCCGCGAGACCTCCACCGTGCCGCGCTGGTATCCCGCTGCCTGGAAGGCGTAGTACCGGCCGTCCTTCGCCTCCGGGGACGACATGCCTTGGTCCCCGCCGATGGTGCAGATCACCAGCACCGCGCACGCCAGGCCGAGTGCCGCCAGTCCCGCCTGGGCCCTGCCGGGCAGACACCGGAAGGCCTGCCACGCCGTGCTCCGGTCCGCGCGTGTCAGGGCGATGCGGGCCAGGGCGGGCAGGACGATCAGGGCCACCAGCGCGCCGAGGGCGATCACCGGCCACCCGGCCTCGGGCAGCGGCAGGGTGCCGGGCAGCCAGGTGAGCGCGGCCAGTACCAGCAGTACGGCGCCGAGTGCGGCCGCGAGGCCCGCGTGCAGTTTGAAGGTCCACTCCATGCGGCGCAGCCTGCCACAGGGTCCTCAGGGCTCTTGGCCGGGTCGGCCCCCGAGGGCTCTGCGGCCCCCGAGGCCCCCGCTGCCGCCGTACGGGAGGTGCTTGCGCAGAAAGGGCGCTGCCACGAGCACGAGCAGCGCGAACGCCGTGAGCCGTTGCAGGCCGGGTTCGGCGGCGAGGCCGCTGTGCTGGATGCCGTACACCGCATACCAGTTGGCGGCGAGATCGGTCAGCAGGATCGCGCACGCGAGGTCGAGGCCCCGGCGCATTCCGCGCAGCAGGAGGAGGGCGGCGAGCGGGTCGAGGACGGTGAGGGCGGTCCAGTACAGGTTGAGCCAGGCCGGTGCCCAGGCGTACGGGCGCAGGCCATGGCGTACGAGGTCGGCGAGATGCGCGACACCGCCGACGAGGACCAGGACGGCAGCGATCACGCACACCAGGGCCACGGCCCAGCGGGGCGCGGCACGCATCCAGCCGGTCATGTCGTGGGGCTGCCCAACTTCGTTCGGGGGGTGGGTGGTTGTGCTGTTCGGCTCTCAGGGGAGGGCAGGTCGTACGGCGCTGTGTCTCTACGGATCTGTGGATGGATCTATTGTCGGCCACACCCATCCCCGTCCTGCCGTCTCCCCGTAGGTCCCGTGTCATGAAGCTGCTGATCTCTGTCGACCTCGACGTACGGGTGGCCGGGCGGTCGCTGGGCGAGGTCGGGCTGAACGCGGCGATGGCGGGGTACTTCGGCGTACCGGTGGTGCTGCTGGGCGGCGATGACGCGGCCTGCGCCGAGCTGTCCGACCTGGTGCCTTCCGCGATCACCGTCCCGGTCAAGCAGTCCCTCGGCATGGCCGCCGCGGTCACCCTGCACCCCGAGGAGGCCCGGGACCGACTGCGCCGGGCGGCTGCCGAGGCCGTCGGGCGGCGGGCGGAGGTCGCTCCGCTGGTCCTCCTTCCCCCCACCGGATCGCCGCTCGACGTCGAAGTCGACCTCTCCAGCCCGTCGACGGTCGATCTGGCGACCCTGGTGCCGGGCGTCGCACGGGCCGGGGGCGGCCGTACGGTCACCTTCACGGCCGCCGACTTCGCCGAGGCGTACCGGCTGATCCTGCTGCTCGTACAGCTCTCCACGATCAAGCCCGGCCAGGACGGGGTGCTGCTCCCGACCTCGTACAACCATTCGCCGTGCAGCGAGTCTTTCTTGATGCGCGGGCTCGATATCCAGCCACTCGACCGCTCCGACTGCGCTCCGACCGGCCACGGTCGGGGCCGAGGCCGGGTGCGTCCGGGAGGGGCCCGCCGCTGACCGACTGTTCGTACGCCCCAGGGGGATGGACCTTGCCCGCATATCGCTTCCGTACCACTTCCGCCATCGTCGTCGCGCTCGCCGCCACCGCCGCGGCCACACCGCTCACCTTCGCCGGTACGGCCGTGGCGGCCGGGCCCGCGCCGGTGCCGCGTCAGCATGTCGACTTCAACGGGGACGGGTACGAGGACATGGTGGCCTCGGTGCCCGAGGGGACGGTGTCCGGCGTCAAGAAGGCCGGGTATCTCGTGGTGTACCCGGGCAACGCGAAGGGCATCAGCCCGGCCCGCCACAAGGTGATCAACCAGAACTCGCCCGGGGTGCCCGGAGCGGCCACGGCCAACGCCCGGTTCGGGGCGGGGACGACCGCCGACATCGACCGCGACGGCTACACCGACCTGCTGGTCTCGCCCGCCAAGGGTCCGCAGATCATCCTGTTCGGCGGGGCGAAGGGGCTGGGGACCCGGTCCGTCGAGTTCCAGGGCCGGGGGAGCGCGGTGGGCGACTTCGACGGCGACGGCCGCACCGACGTGGCCGGAATCGGCCCGTGGGGCGAGACGGTCGTGATCGACGAGGGCATCGGCGCGGACGGCTCGGTGGGCCGTACGCGTACGGCTCTCACCTCCGGGAGCGTCACCGTGTACCAGCGGCTTCAGGTCGTGGACATGAACAACGACGGCAAGGACGACCTGCTCGTCAACAGCGGTTGCGACGACGAGCCGGACTGCGACTCGACCTCGCTGTACCTGTCGACCGGTACGGGCTTCCGGTACACGCCCTTCGTGACGGCGCCGGGGACGTACCTCAACCACTCGACGGTGACGGTCGGTTCGGTCAACGGGGACGCCTACCCGGACCTGGTCTACACCCGGCAGCCCACCGGCCTGGACAGCGACCTGGACTTCCCGAGCAAGGGCGGCGCGGTGGCGGTGGTCTACGGCGGCCCCAAGGGCCAGAACACCAAGCTGAAGCCGAAGTGGATCACCCAGCGGACCGCCGGGGTGCCCGGAGCCGACGAGGTGGGCGACGAGATGGGCGCGAGCGCGGCGGTCGCGGACCTGGACGGCGACGGGTACGGCGAGGTCGTGGTGGGCCTGCCGGGCGAGGACGTCGGCAAGGTCAAGGACGCGGGCGGGGTGCTGGTCTTCAAGGGCCGCGCCTCGGGCATCACGGGCGCGGGCACGAAGGTGATCGGCCAGGGCACGAAGCACGTCCCCGGCGTCAACGAGAAGGGCGACCGCTTCGGCGGCGAGGTCCACATCGTGGCCCCCGCCAAGGGCGTACGGGCCACGCTCGCCGTGGCCGCACCCGGCGAGAACGGCAACAAGGGCGCGGTGTGGCTGTTCAAGGGCAGCCGCTCGGGGCCGGTCGCGAAGGGCAGCGTCTCCTTCGGCGAGTCCAGCCTCGGAGTGAAGCCTTCGGCGGTGCGGTTCGGGGGGCTGCTGGGCTGAGCCCCGGGGGCCAGATGCGCTGACGTTCCGTACGGGGTGCCTTCCCCGGCACGCGTACATTCCGTCCCCGTACGGCTGGCCTCTCCGCCCCTGTACGTCCCGTCGCTGTACGCCTACGGCTCGCCCCCGTAGGCGTACGCGCGGAGGAAGACGTCCACGGCTGCCTCCGCCGTGGCGCGCAGTCCGGCGTCCGGGACGGGGCGTGTGCCCCGCCGGGACTGGAGCTCCAGCGGGCCGGTGAGCAGGGCGAGGAAGTGCCCGGCGGCCTGTTCCGGGTCGCACGGGCGCAGTTGGCCGGACAGGGAGAGCCGGGCCAGGCGGTCGGCGAGCGCGGCGAGGGGGCGGCGTGCGGTGCGCTCCTGTACGCCGTCGGCGAGGTCGGTGAAGTGCGAGGCCTCCGCGTAGGTCAACCGGCGTAGGGCGCTTGCCCGTTCACCGCAGCAGATGCGGGCCAGCCGGACGGCCAGTTCCGTCAGGGCCGCGCGGGGGTCCTGGTCGTCGGCCCGGTCGCGCAAGTGCTCGACAGCGGCGAGGAGTTCGGCCAGCAGGACGTCGGCCGAGGCTTCGACGGCGTACCGGAAGAGCGTCTCCTTGTCGGTGAGGTGGTTGTAGACGGTCGGCTTGGCGACCCCCGCCTCATCCGCGATCTCCTGGACGCCCGCCTGCGCGTAGCCGCGCCGCGCGAAGACGGTGAACGCGGCGTCCAGGATCGCCTTGCGCTTGTTCACGCGCGGGCTGTCCGTGCCTCGACTGTCTGCGCCTCGGGGACCTCTTGACTCGACTGAACTCATGGGTTCAGTCTAGACGAGATCGAAGGGCAGCTTTTCTGAACCAATAAGTTCAATAAGCGGGAGGGTGCGAGCGATGATCGTCCACATGCAGCGGTTCGACTTCAAGGACGGGACGACGGAGGAGCAGAAGGCCCATGTGCTCGGCCTGATGCGGCGTACGGCCTCGGTGGAGTCCGTCTCCTTCGCCACGGTCGGCCAGAGCCTGCTCGGCCCCGGCAACGACTTCTCGCACGCCTACTGCGTGGCGTTCGAGGACCTGGATGCCGTGGAGCGGTACATGCACGACCCGGTCCACCTGGAGGGGGACCACGAGATCCTGCCGCACCTGGCGAGGATCGCGATCGGCCCGGACGCCTCGGACGACATGGATCCGGAACTGGGCGCCAAGATCATGGCGTTGCACGAGAAGAAGACCGCTCTGTACCCGGAGTGGGGCGCCCAACTCGAACCGCTCCTGGCCGGGGGCGTCGAGGAGTCCTGAGAGAAGGGGGGGGGGCTTGCCTGGCCAGAGGTAGGTGTCGTCGCGCGAGGCCGCCGGCCAGCGGGACGCACTCAGAGCCGCGCAAGCACGCCCGCACGCAAGCACGCACGCGATAAAGCTGGTGACGCAGTCGATCACTCCCGGGATACTGGCCGACCATGGACACGGATGAGGTCGAAGTCGTCGTCGCCCATTCCGAGCGCGCGACCCTGCGCGTCGGCGACGTGTTCCTGAAGGTGGACGCCGACGAGGCACGCATCGACGCCGAGGTCGAGGCGATGTCCCTCGCGCCGGTCCCGACCCCGGAGATCCTGTGGCGCAAGCCGCCCGTGCTCGCGATCGCCGCGCTCCCGGGGACGACGCTCGGGAGCCTCGGCGGGCCGTCGACCGGGTCGTCGGCGGCCTGGGCCGCGGCGGGCGCCGCCATCCGGAAGCTGCACGACGCGCCACTGCCACCCCGGCCCGGCCGGGCAGGCCGGAGCATCGCCGCGCTGGCGGCGGAACTCGACGGCGAATGCCAGTTGTTGGTGACGCGCGGCCTCCTGCCCGCCGACCTGGTCACCCGTAACCGCCGGGCCGCCGAGGCCGCGCTCCGGCCGTGGACCCCGGCGTTCACACACGGCGACCTGCAGATCGCCCACGTCTTCGTCGACGGCGACGAGGTCACGGGCATCATCGACTGGTCCGAGGCGGGCCAGGGCGATGCCCTGTACGACCTGGCCACCTTCACGCTCGGACACGAGGAGCACCTGGACGACGTCCTCGCTGGCTATGGCGACGACGCCGACCTCGAAGTGATCCGCGCGTGGTGGTCGTTGCGAAGCCTGCTGACAGTCCGCTGGCTGATCGACCACGGCTTCGACCCGTTCGCACCGGGCTGTGAGGTCGAGGTGCTGAGATCCCGGATGTGAGGCTGCGGGGGTGCGTCGGCGTCAGGGACTCATGGCGGCCCGGTCGGACTCACTGCGCAGAACGCAGAACTCGTTGCCTTCGGGATCAGCGAGGACTGCCCGGCCCGAACCACCGGAATCGCGGTGATCGGCGGCCAAGGTGGCGCCGAGACTCAGGAGCCGCTCCACTTCCTGCTCGCGCGAGGCCTCAGGGCGCAGACAGAGATGCATCCGATTCTTGACGGTCTTGGCCTCGGGCACCTGATTGAAGTACAGCACCGGCCCCTCCGCCGGCAGCACCTGAGTCTCCCGATCGCCGGGGCCGGCGTCCGGATCTATCGGACGCCCTGTCACCTCACTCCAGAAGCGTGCCAGTTCATAGGCATCCGCACAGTCGATCGCCATGTTCTGCACCACTGAAACCATGGGCGTCAGCCTTCCTGGCCTTCGCTCCGGACGCCACTGAGCCCTTCCGCTTCAGGTTCGCTGGGTGCGCCCTCGCCCAGCGTGATCGTGAGCACCCCATCCGAACCGGGACGCGCTGCGCGGAAGCAGACCTTCGCCCTGCTCCATCACTTCAAACGCCTCGCCGTCCGATGGGAACGACGCACCGAACTCCACGACGCCTTCATCTCCCTCATCTGCTACCGACGCCTCACGAAGGTCCACTCATGATCGTGTTACGAGCTCCAAGGCGTACGATATTCGGCAGGAAGTGTTACAGCTTCTTTTGGATGGACATGGCCAGTGTGGTGAGTTCAGCCTCATCCTCGGCGGGCACCAAATAGTTATTATTCCTTGCATGCGCGAGAAACTCGGCTGGTAGCCTCACGTGATAGGTGTGCAAATAAAACCAGAGGTCACCTCGCCAGATCCATTCGCCGTCGCTGAAGATGGAATCTCCGCCGAGAATGGTTTTTTCTGACCCCATTACATCGGCGGAAGACCCCATCACGCTGAACAGTTCGTGGCCCGCGAGGAGGTATGCGGTGACTTCCTTGTCGTCTGGGTAGGGGGTTGTGCCGACGTATTCACGTACGCTGCCGACAGGTTCTCCGAAAGATTCCGGCCAAAGCTCCTGGAAAAATCCTGCAATCTTCATGCTGTGGTCCCCTTTTCATTGCACCCATGGTAGAAATGTTCGCCAGTATCCACCGTCAAATATAACGGGCGTCTGTTCGGGGCCAAGCCTTGAACTGACGCCAACCTTGTTTGTGGGAGCCATGACGGGGACGCCCAACTCGTTGGCGATCGCCTGTGCTGCCGGATTGTCCGAAGCGCCCTTTGCGGCCGTCCCGGTGTGGCAAGAAACGAGCCGCACAGGGCCGCCGTCATAGCTCGGGTTGGCTCGGATTGCTTCGGCGATGTGGGTCGGGTGGGTGTCACCAGCGGAGAATCCTACCCCTGCCTCGTTCACTCGGCCAGGTTCAAAGAACCCCTGGGCGTTCCCGTGCACAACGACGTCATGATATCCATCCAGAGGGCGAACGAGTTCAAAGTTTACAAGTGTATTTCTGTCGTATCCGATAGCTGTCCTGCCCTCGCGGAAGTACACCGGATCACCAGTGCTCAGAACCAGATCGCCAGGTTCCTTGGGCGGGCGGGGGATTGTCGACTCGGGAGAGGTTCGCGCTTCGAAGTCGCGCCGGGTTCCCATGTCGGCTGCATCGAGGTGGGAGACGGTATCCGGTTGCAGGTTGTGCGAGATGTCGGTCCCACCACCGTGATCGGTCGGTACGCCGTCATCGTGGCTGCCCGTCGGTGCGTCAGGAGACGAGGTGTCGTGGGATGCCATGTCACTCTTGTGCGCGCTGGCTGACCCGTCGTCCAAGCCGTTGTTCGGCGC
This sequence comes from Streptomyces sp. NPDC059452, assembly GCF_042750035.1. Classification (NCBI taxonomy): domain Bacteria; kingdom Bacillati; phylum Actinomycetota; class Actinomycetes; order Kitasatosporales; family Streptomycetaceae; genus Streptomyces; species Streptomyces sp. NPDC059452. Next base: position 123,975 of record NZ_JBHYVE010000023.1, on the reverse strand, counting down.
ACCCTCGTCAGCGTTTCCGCGGGAAGCGGATGGAGTTCCGTCACCAAAAGCCTTGTCGGGCAGGTGATTGCCCATGGAACCGCTGGAACCACGGCCAGTTTCGGCACCGACCAGGGCCGATTCCTCGGCGGGGGTGCGGGGCAGCGGAGTGTCGGCGTCGGTTCTGATGGGGGCGCCGTCGGCCGGGTTGCCTCCGGGGGCGGCGGAGTGGTGTTGCCTGAGGGCGCCGTCCTCCTTGAGGAGGTTTCCCTCGACGTCGATGTGGACCACCTTGCCGCTCATGTCGGTCAGCCTGACCGTGTTCCCCGGCAGAGCAGTGGTGCCCTCCGGGACTTTCAGAGCGCCCTCCGGGATCGGCAGGGAGCCCGCGGGCGGGGTCATGCCGTCGGGGAGGCGGACCACGCCGTCGCCGAGGTCGACGGCTCCGGCGGGGATGTCCATGTCGTCGGGGAGCTTGACCGCGCCCTTCGGGACCTCGAACGCGCCGTCCGGAATCGCCGCGCCCTCGGGCAGGTGCAGGGTGCCGTCGGCCAGCTTGAAGCCACCGTCCGGGAGCGTGATCGTTCCCGGGGGGAGGGCGGGGATCTCGAGGTTGCCCATGCCCTTGAGGCCGGCCATCACGTCGCTGATCTTCGTCAGGCCCGCGCCCGCGCCCTTGAAGAGGTACGTCATCGGGTCGATGGCCCGGCCCGCCTTGCCCGCGAACGACAGGGCCTTCGCCGAGAGCGCCGCCTTGCCGCCGCCCGCGACAGCACCGCCTGCGCCGCCGGTGAAGACGGTGGTCACCACGTTGAACGTGACCGCGCCCGCCGCGCGTGAGGGGTTCTCGCTCCACTGGTCCCAGGCCAGCAGTGCCTTGCCGGTCTCCTTCATCGCGGTGCGCGAGTCCCGCAGCCAGGAGGGGAGCTTGTCCTCCGGTGCCAGCCAGAACGCGGCTGCCAGCGGGGTGGCGGAGATGACGATGCCCGTGGCCAGCTGGGCCAGGCCCGTCCATGCCTGCTTCATGGACTCCCAGCCGTCGGTGCCGACCAGGGTGCCCAGGCCCTTGATCGTGCCCCACACGCCGTCGACGACGACGCCTTTGCCGAAGTCCCAGAGGTGTTCGTGGATGTGGTACCAGGGCGTCGACTCCTTTACCGGGTCGCCCCAGGGCAGGCCCTTGGCGTGCTTCAGGGCCTCGACGTCGTAGCCGTACATGCCCTTGCCGCCGGAACCGTCGTCCACCTTGAGCTGCGTGCCGCCCGGCACCAAGGCGATGATCTTGTTGTGGCAGGCGCGTTCGACCGCCTGGAACGCAGCCCAGGCCTCGGCGATCTCGGCGCGGCGGTTGTTGTTCTCCTCGACCAGGTCGCCGTCCTCGCGCCACTTGTCGTCCGCGTTCACCTTGACGAGGAAGGCGCCCGCGTCCCGCTTGAGCCGCTTCAGCTTCTCCACCAGGGGGTGGGCGTCGTCCGAGTAGGTGCTCAGCGCGCTGGTGATGGTGGCCAGGTCCGACTTGAGCGAGGCCCCGCGGTCGGCGACCGGCTTCGTCGTCGCGAACAGCTGGTCGGCCTCGGGCGCCTTGTAGAAGGCCTGCAAGCCACCGAAGCTGCTGTGGATGTCGGCCGCGGCCGAGGAGATCTTCGCCCCGTCCTTGGCCAGCTCGGTCACCTTGGTGTCGAGCAGCGCAAGGTTCCCGGTGAAGACCGGTATGCCCTCCAGGGTGACCGGCTGATCCTCGCTCACTTGACGGCCCCCATGTCCTTGAGAACGTCCAGACGGACCGACTTCGCCGCGTTCTGCGCCTGCTTGGCCGTCTCCAGGTCACCCTCGACGTACTCGTTGGTCGCCGTCGCCGCCCCGAGTACGGCCGCCTGGATCCGCTCCGCCATCGACTTCAACTGGGCCTGCCGCGCCTGCGCGTACTGCCCCAGAGCAGCCGCCACCGGACCCATCGCCGCTTGCGACAACGGCGCCTGCCCCGGCGCCACCGGACCATGCAGCGGCGCACTCGCCGCCGTACCCGGCACCGCCGTCCCCGCCGCCTGCGCCGCCTCCGAGAGGTCCGTCATGAACGCACTGAGCGCTTTCTCCAGATCACCGGCATGCCCACCGACGACCTTCAACTGACCCTGCACACCCTGCGGCTTGATATCCCACGCCGACACCGACGCCCCACCCCCGTACTCCCTGGCTCCTTGGAACAGACCCCGGACAACCCGTCACCGGCTCACACCGGTCCCTGGGTCAACCGATGCCGTCGACCGCGGCCTTCGCGCGCGCCAGCGTCTGCGACGCGGTCCCGTCGTTCTTCTCCAGCGTCGTACGCAGCAGATGGATGATGTTCTTGACCTCCTGCGAGGTCGCGTTCCACCGCAGTTCCTTACCGTGGTACTCATCCGCCACACCGTCGGCCGCGAAGTCGTTCATCGCCGCCTTCACCTGGGTGTCCCGCGCCGTGATCACCTGCTCCAGCTGGGCGATCACCAGCTGGATGTTGCCCTGGACCTCTGTCGAGGCGCCCGTGTCGTACGAACGCCGGTCCGTGCTGCCCGCCATCAACCATCACTCCCCGTTGTGAAAACCGAAACCCCGAAATACCCGAAGACCCAGTGCGCAGGCAGGCTCAACGACCGCCGAAGCGCGCCGCGTCGAAATTGGCCGACGCCATCTGCGTCTTGGCGTTCTCGCCCTGCTCCTGGTCACCCGAACCGAACGCCGCGTCCATCCCGGACTGGCCGCCCAGGATCCCGGACAGCGAGGCGTTGAGCGCGGTGGTGATCTCGTCGGACCGGTTCTTGAAGTCGTCGAAGGCGACCTTCCCCGCTCCGTTGAACTTGCCCTCCAGGGGCTCGGCCGCCGCGATGAGCTGGCGGATCAGCGTCCCCAGGTCCGTACTCGCGCCCTGCGAATGCGAGATCAACGTCGAAAGGACCGAGGTCCCCATGTCGAACTTCATCGTCTTCCCCCAACACCTCGAATGAACGCATGAGTGTTCGGATTCATGTCTATCAATCCTTGCGTCACGACTGCAATCTGCAATCAGCCAGAGTGGCGTTGTGACCAACCCATGACATCGGGTCCTGTGTCTCACGCACCCTTGAGGTGGCGCACCAGCCGCTCGTACTCCTGCCATCCCGACAGGTCCGAAGGGTCCCCGGGCAGCGAGTAGTACAGCGCGGGCCGGGCCCTCGGGCCGAGTGCCACCGGCTGCTCGGCCAGCGGTGTGCGGCGGGCCCGGTCTGCCGGCAATGTACGGACCTCCTCCGCGCCCAGCACGAAGGCCAGCGGGACCCCAGGACCCTCGAAGCGCGGCGGCACGGCAACATCGCGTCGTGCTTTGCGAACCTGTACGAGCATCGACTGCAGGTGGTGGCGGGTGGCGAGCGCCTCGGCGGCTGCGGGCAGGGCGTCCAAAGGGAGTTCCTCGCCGGAGCCGGAGCCGGAGCCGGAGCCGGATGCGCTGCCGTAGCCGAACGCGAGCGTGACGTGCTCCTCCACCCCCGCCTCCGTACGCGTGATCCGTACGGTGGCGATGGCTGGCCGGTTCCGGTGGCCGACCACGACGAACCAGGTCGGTTTCGGCGCCCGTTCGTACGCCACGTCGGTCAGTCGGCGCGGCGACCACGGCAGGGTCGCCGGTTCCGATGTGCCCCAGCCGGCCGGCGGTTCGCCCGTCAGCTCCCGCCACACCGTCTCCAGGCCGCCGCCCAGCACCAGCCGCTCGTCCGCCGGGTGCACCATGCGGAAGGTCAGGGCGAGTTGGCGTTCACCGGTGTCGTGGACCTCCTGGAAAGTGGCCGCCACCGGGGTGCGCCGGTCGTCCTCCGTCGCGTCGGCGGAGGCGAGCGGGGCGAACATGCCGTCCTGCCAGCGTAGTACGGCACCGGTCAGGCCGTCGTAGTAGCCGTCCCGCTCGTCCTGCACGATCCAGCGCGAGGGCCAGCCGCCCAACGTGTCCCGTACGGCGGGGGAGAGCGTGGTGCCCGCCGGGCTGACGATCTGGAGTCCGAGGCCCGCCTCGGCTGCCGCCCGGAAGGCGTCGGACAGCCACGCCGTCATCGCCACCACAGGGCGGTCCTGGATGACGACCGCGACCCGCTCGGTGAGGACGTCGATCGCGGGCTGCGCGGCGGCGGGCTCCGGCGTGACGCTCACGCCCTCGGTCTTCACCACGGCGAGCGAGCCGACCGCGTCCCGTGGCCAGGCGGAGCCGCCCACCAGCGAGGCGAGCCGGGTCGCGAACGTGCCCGCGAGCCGTTCCGCCTCCGCGACGCCCGTGGTGGCGCGCGCCTCCGTCCACCAGTACGGGACCGGGGGCGCCGTGGTCCCCAGCAACCGCTCGGCCTCGCCCTCGACGGAGACCAGCAGCGGCGCCTCCACGGAGACGAGCGGCCGGCCCTCGGGGTCGCAGAGCTGGATCACCGAGCCCTCCCCGCGCGTGCCCACCAGCTTGTCCGGGCCGCCGGAGAGCAGGCCCGCCAGTACGGCCCACGGGTCGGGCATCCGAGGAGTGAGAGCTATGACGTCCTTGGTCATGAGGTGGTCGTCCGGTCCTTCGTCGTTCGGGTTCGGTGGTGGACGGTCATGGGGTCGGCGGCGGTGTACGTCACGTCGGCGCGTACACCGTCTGGATCAGCCGGTTCGGCTGGCCCCTGCGGATGAACATGCCGCGCCCCGGCGCCTGTTGGGAGGCGTACACGCCGGGGAACAGCTGGCCCTCGCTGCGGTCGCCCGCCATCACCAGAGCCGAGGACCCCGACTCCCGCAGGCCCTGCACCAGCGGCTCGTACATCCCGCGCGAGGCACCGGCGACCCGGCGCGTCAGGACGAAGTGGAGGCCGATGTCGACCGCCGAGGGGATGTACGGGAGGAAGGGGGCCAGCGGCGACTGGCCGGCGGTCGTGAGGACGTCGTAGTCGTCGACCAGGACCACGATGCGCGGGCCGTTGCCCCAGCTGCCCGGCTCCAGGTCCTCCAGGCGCGCGTTCTCGTCCGGCAGCCGCTTATCCAGTTCGGTGGCGATCCCGGCGGAAAGGCCCGCGCACAGCTTGGAGTTGTACGCGTAGCCCCCGTTGAACTCCTCCGGCACCGCACCCCGCAGGGAGCGCCGCGGATCCATCACCGCGAAGACCAGCTCGTCCTCGCCGTAGCGGTCGATGAGGCCGTGCGCGACCGTCCTCAGCAGGTTCGTCTTGCCGCACTCGCTGTCCCCCAGCACCAGCAGGTGCTGGTCGTGCCGGAACAGGTCGAGCAGCACCGGGGCGAGAGCCGACTGGTCGAGGCCGATGGGGACCTGCCGGGGCTCGGCGGCCGGGCCCGGCAGCAGATGCGGCTCCAGGAGGTGTGGCAACACCCTTACCGGCTGCGCCACTTCACCGTTCCATGTGGCGCGGACCGTCCGGGCGCCGCGCTCCAGGACCGGCCCCAGGTCCGCCGTGTCGGCGACGCCGTCCGTACGGGGGAGTGCCACCTGGGCGAAGAGCTTTCCGTCGGTCAGGACCCGGCCGGGCTCGTCGGGCGACAGGGTCTCCGCAAGCTTGCGGTCGATGCTCGACTCGCCGGGATCGTTGAGGCGCAGCTCGACGCGGGTGCCGAAGTTGGACTGGATGGCGATGCGTACGTCGTTCCAGCGCAGCATGCCCGCCACGACATGGATCCCGTAACCGCCACCACGCTTCAGGATGTCCGCCACCGCGTCGTCGAGCTCGTCGAAGTCGTCGCGGAGCGCCCCGAACCCGTCGATGACGAGCAGGATCTCGGCGGACGCCAGCTCGGGCAGCCGACCCGCCGCGTGCCGGGTGCGCAACTGCTCGACCGAGTCGATGCCGTGTTCGCGGAAGAGATCCTCGCGCAGTGCCAGCATCGTGCGTACTTCCTCGACGGTGCGCGCCGCCCGCTCCCGGTCGGCGCGGCCCGCGATGCCTCCTACGTGCGGCAGGCCCGCCAGCGCCTGGAGGCCGCCGCCGACCAGGTCGAGCCCGTAGACGCCGACCTCCTGCGGGGTGTGGGTCAGGGCGAGGGAGAGGACGAGGGTGCGCAGGAGCGTCGTCTTGCCGGACTGCGGGCCGCCGATCACGGCCGCGTGGCCGCCGGCCACCGTGAGGTCCAGGAACCACTGGCCCTGCCACTGCTTGGCCGGGTCGTCCAGCAGGCCGAGCGGCACCAGGAGAGGGCCCTGCCGCCCGCCGCCGACGCCTCCGCCGGGCTTCACCGGTCTGCCGGTGCTCACCGGATCGCCGCCGCCCGGCCGCGCACCGGCCAGCCGCATCCCCCGCGGGCCGACGTCCAGGGGCCCCGCGACCGTGTCCAGGGCGATGGCGGCGGGCAGCGGGGGCAGCCAGATGCTGCGTACCGGGGAAGCATCGGCCCTGCTCAACTGCTCTACCATGACGCCGAGTTCCGTTGGCCCCGTCTCGCGGCGGCGGGCGGTCGGCTCCTGGTCCTGTTGCGTGCCGTCCGGCCCGGCCAGGGTGTTGTACGCCTCGTACGGCAGTGCCAGCGGCCCGGTCTCCTCCTCGTCGGTGCGCCGCACGGGGCCGCGGTAACCCCCGGACACGTAACCGGCCTTGAAGCGGGCGTAGTGGCTGGTGTCGACCTTGAGGTAGCCGAATCCCGGCAGTGGCGGCAGGTGGAACGCGTCCGTCGTGTCCAGGACCGTGCGCGACTCGTCGGCGGAGAAGGTCCGCAGGCCGAGCCGGTAGGAGAGGTAGGTGTCCAGGCCCTTGAGCTTGCCGCCCTCGATGCGCTGGCTGGAGAGCAGCAGATGGACGCCGATGGAGCGCCCGATCCGGCCGATGGAGAGGAAGAGGTCGATGAAGTCGGGCTTGGCGGTGAGGAGTTCGCCGAACTCGTCGATCACGACGAACAGATGCGGCAGCGGGTCCAGGTCCGGCCGCTTCTCGGCGCGCAGCGCCGCGTAGTCCCCGATGTCGGCGACGTTGCCCGCGTCCTTCAGCGCTTGCTGGCGGCGTTTGACCTCACCGGCGAGCGAGGCGTGGACCCGCTCGACGAGACCCGCCTGGTTCTCCAGGTTGGTGATGACACCCGCGACATGCGGCAGGTCCGCGAAAGGTGCGAAGGTCGCCCCGCCCTTGTAGTCGACCAGCACGAGTGCCAGATCCTCCGGCGGGTGCAGGGCCACCAGGGCGAGGACCAGGGTCCGCAGCAGCTCCGATTTTCCGGAGCCGGTCGCGCCGACGCAGAGGCCGTGCGGGCCCATCCCCAGCTCCGAGGACTCCTTGAGGTCGAGCAGCACCGGCTCGTGGGAGTCGCTGATCCCGATCGGGACGCGCAGGAAGGCGCGTTCCCCGCGCGGCGCCCACAGCCGGTCCAGGTCGAGCTGGGCCACATCGTCGATGCCGAGCATCGCGGCGAACTCCACGGGCCCGGCCAGCGGCGCGTCCACCAGGGACTCGGCCGACAGCCGCAGCGGTGCGAGCATCCGGGACAGGCCCTCGGCGAACGGGAGGCCGACCTCGTCCACCGTGCCGTGGGCCTCGACGGGTTCCTGTTCCCGCAGATCCTCGATCGTCACCTCGGTCCCGTCGACGGTGATGCGTACGCTGACGTGTCCGGGCTCCTGCACCCGCCGCTCCAGCAGATGCAGCACGGTCACACCCATCTCGCGCAGGCCCACCGCGTCGTCGGGGCGCGGCAGTTCGACGGCGTCCTCGCCGTGCCCGTCGGTGACCACCAGCAGCCGGGAGTTCATGGACAGCGCGTCCCGGCCGGCCAGACCCCGGCGGACCTCGGCCGCGTACGAGGCGCGGCGGCGCAGCTCGTTCCCGAGCCGGCGGGCCAGCTGGGGCGCGGAGGGCGCGATACGGCGGGCGGCGACCGGGCCGTCGAACTGCTCGGTGTCGAGCAGGTGCGGCAGCCACTTGGCCCACTCCCAGTCCGCCACCCGTTCGCCGGGCGCCGCGACGGCGATGCCGACGTCATCGGGGGCGTGCAGGGCGGCGGTCTGGACGAGCAGGGCACGGGCGACCCGCAGACAGTCCTCGCGGGGGCCGATCACGCTGACGTTGCCGACCCGGTCGAGCGGGACCGTGAGCGGGAGTTCGGTGCCGTTGCGGAACCGGTTCGTGAGCGCCGACGCCTCGTTGAGCATGAAGAGGTCGGGGGGCGTGAGGACCGTCGAGCCCGGTTCGGCGATCCGCAGATCCCGTACGGGCATCTCGCCGGTGCCGACCCGTACGCGCAGGAAGTCCTCGTCGACCCTGCGCCGCTCCCAGAGGCGGGCCGGATCGCGCACGATGTCGTACAGGGCGTACGGAGCCGGGTTCAGCACATCCGCCCGCTCCCGCCGCTCGCGCTCCTCGGCCGACAACTCCTCGCGCAGGTCCTCCACATAGGCGAGGTAGGCCTCGCGCTGGGTGCGGCGGGTGCGCTGGGCCTTGCCGCGCTGCGAGAAGAGCAGAACGACGGACCCGACGATGGTGACGACCAGGATGATCGCGCCCAGTGCGGCGAACTGGCTGTTGCGGACGACCGTCATCATCACGACGGACGACATGACCCCGGCGACCGGCAGCAGGGACATGGCGACGTTCCCCGCCTTCCCCTCGGGGAGGTTGGGCGGGGCCTCGATGGTGCGGGGCGCGGGCGCGGCCGACGGGCGGGTGGTCCGGGCGGGGCGGTGGATCAGTCGGGTACTCATCGGCTTCGTCCGGCGGTGGCGGTCGGCGAGTGGGCCACGGCCGGTATCGGCGCGTGGGTCGGGGCCGGTGTCAACGGGTGCGCCAGGGTCGGTATGAACGTGCGCGGCAGGGTTGGTATGAGCGTGCGCGCCGGGGTCGGTATGAGCGTGCGCGGCATGCTCGGGGGCAGTGTGTGCGCCTCGGTCGGCGTCGACGGGAGGGGCATCGGGGTCACCGGCGCTTCTGGGAGAGCTGGAAGACCTCGGCGGCCAGCCGGGTGGCGGCCAGGTGCGTCGGCCGGGCGAGCAGCTCGGTGCGCAGCGTGCCACCGGCCGCCAAGTGCCGGTCGTAGGGCAGTACATGGACGCCGACGCCGGTGGACCGGAGCTTCTCGGCCGCCGCCTCGACATCGATCCCGGGGCGGGCGGCCAGAGCGGTGAGCGCGACGACGGTTCCGTCGATCATGTGGCGGGGGAGCCCCTGCATCCACTGCAGCACGGCGTACGTGCTCGTGATGCCGTCCAGGGTCGCGGGGGCGGTCAGCACACGGGCCTGGGAGGCGGAGAGCGCGACCCGGGCGACCTCGGCGGGCAGCGTCTCGCAGTCGACGACCGTCACCCCGAAGTAGCGGCGCAGTGCCACCATCACCCGTTCGTACGTCGACGTGTCCAGCATCGCCCCGATCTGCCCCTGGCTCCCGGGCAGCAGCCAGGCGTTGTCGGGGAGCTGGACGAGATAGCCGGTCACGTCGAGCAGGGACATCTGAGGCTGCACGATGTCCGCAAGGTCGGCCGTGGTCCAGCGCAGGCTCTCGGCCCCCAGCCGCAACGGCAGCGAGCCGAGGGCCGGGTCGGCCTCCACGAGGAGTACCGGATCCGGGCGGTAGTGCGCGTAGGTGGTACCGAGCAGGGCCGCCACGGTGGTCTTGCCCGCGCCGCCCCGGATGGAGGTGACGGCGATCTGCCGTCCGGTCGTCACGGGCTGCTGAAGGGTCTCGGCGGTGCGGGTGAGCTCGGCGACCTCACGCGCGGCCGATGAGGAAACGATCCGGCGTACGGCGCGGGCGGCTCGGACCACGACCGGCTCACCCCGCCGCGGCCGCCGCGCGGCACCCGCCAGCTCACGGTCCACGACGGCCCGCGAACCGGGGGCCGAGGGGGCGCGGGTGGCTGCCCCGTACGCGGCGCGGGCCGGGGCGGGAGAGTGCGGGTGGGGTGCCGGTGGCTGGGCCTGGGCGTGCGGCGGCCCGGGGGGAGGCGTCCGGGCCTGTGGCGGTTGCGCTGGCTGTGGCTGTGGCTGTGGCTGTGGCTGTGGCTGTCCCGGGACCTGTGGCTGTGCTTGCGCTTGCGCCGGGGCCTGCGCCTGTGCTTGTGCCGGGACCTCTGCCGGTACGGGGGTGGGGGCTGCGGGGGTCTGCCCGGCGGGGGCCGCAGCACCCTGCGGGGAGGCCCCTGGTGAAGCCGGTGGAACCGGCCGTACTGGTGGAACCGGGGCAGCCGGTGAAGCCGCACCTCTCAGATCGCGCAGCACATCACCCTGCCAGTTCTCCGCGTTCGGCATGTCTGCCCTTCTTCTCCGCTGTGGTGCCCCGCCCGGAGCGCCCGCGCAGGTGGTGTCCGAGACGTCAGAACTTGTCGAGCAGCTGTCCGTAGATGCCGAACACACCGATGGCGAGCGGGAAGAGCCCCACCATGCCGATGGACTCGACCAGGTCGGCCGTCCGCCGCAGCCGGACCCGTACATGCTCCGGCGGCTCCACAGCCAGGGCGAGCAGGGGCAGCAGCGCGGTCGCGCACAGGACCGCCAGAGGTCCGGCGCCCCCGGCGTGCTCCATCCAGAGCATCACGAGCCGTACGGCGAGGACCGCGGCGGCGGCGAACAGCGCCACCACCTCGGCCACCAGCGGGAACGCCCGGGCCCTGGAGAGCAGCACCACCACGATGAGCGACGGCAGAAGCACGGTCCACACGGTCGGCCCCGGGGCCAGGGTGAGGAGCCAGCCCGCTGCGGCCGCCGACACGGCGGTGGCGAGGGACGCGAGGGCCAGTCCACGGTGTGTGGCGGCCAGGGCGTTGCCCACGTCGTGGCGGCTGACCGATGTCCCGCCCGAGCGCCGGTCGTCGAGCGCCGTGAGCCCCGACGCCATCAGGGCGAGCCGGGGCAGCATCCCGAGGAGGATCACGGAGACCACTCCCATCACGGCGCCGAGCCGGGCCGGATCCGATGTGACGGCGGCGACGGCCTCCCACAACAGGGTCAGGGCGGCCGTGGCCCCGGCGCCGATCAGGCCGCCTCGGCCCAGCGGGGAGAACACACCGAGCAGGGCCAGACACAGGGCGACCGATCCCGCCACGGCGGCGAACCGGGCCGGCCCCGGCCAGCCGTACGCATCGGCCGCGGTCCAGGCGGTGAGAGCGCCGAGCGCGCCGGAGGTGAGCAGGAGCGCGGTCGCCAGACCGCGGTTCCCCCGCCCGAGCCGCGCCCCGAGCGCACCGGCCACCATGAGCGCCGGCGTCACCGCCGCCAGGGCACCGGCGAGGGCGGTGAGGGGGATCTGCCGGCGGGCGAGCAGCGCGGCGGTCACGGCGAAGACCACGGTGGCCGCGCCGGCGACGCCCCGCCGTACGGCCGGACGCCAGCGCCAGGCCTGGAGGTCGAGGTCGTCGGCGACCTGGTCCGTGACGTCGTGGACCACCGGGGCGGGCGGGGCGGCATGGGTCCGCACCAGCCGGAGTACGGCGCCGTCGCTGATGCCGGCCGAGGCGAGGGTGCTGTCGTGCGACAGCGCCGAACCGTCCGAGGTGAGCAGCTGCCTGGTCAACGGCCGTGAGGCAGCGCGGTCGTCCAGCAACTGCAGGATGTCGGGCAGGAGTTGGCCGATGGGTGTGTCGGACGGCAGCACGATGTCGGCCCGGCGCCGCTCACCGACCAGGGTCACCCGGCTCAGTTCCGTCCGGGAAGTCATTGCTGTGCTCGCCACTTGCGGAAACCTATCATCGCGACTTCTCGGAATTTCGGGCCGATTGACCGATCCGGCACTGTGCGCGCTTCCCCATTCCTGATAGGGAATGCGGTGCGGGTGCCCACCGCTAATGCTCCGGCTGCCCGTACTGCTGCGCCTGCCGCTGCTGTTGTTGTTTCTGCTGCTCGGCCTTCTGCTTGTCCAGGGTGTGCTGGAGGAAGGACCAGCCCACGCACCCCGCGCACAGCACGGCCGTGATGGCGATCCCCGCGAATACCTTGCCCAGCCGCTCGTCCGCCGTCCGCCGTGCGCGTTCCGTGCCGAACAGCAGGGCGTCCCGCATCCTGCGCCGGCGCACCCCCACCGACTCCAGCAGCTGGCTGTCGTAATCCCGTGCCATGCGATCCCCCTTTGCCACCGCAACATAAGGCATGGCCGAGCGGGCCGTACACCTCAGGGCTCTGCCCGTACCACCGCCCGCTCAGGGCCCTGCCCGTCCCGCCGGGCCGTCTATTCGCGTCGCAGTGCGAACCACAACTCCGCCCGTACGTCCATGTCGTCCAGGTCCCTGCCCAGCAACTCCGCGCACCGCCCGATGCGTTGGCGGACCGTGTTGCGGTGGACGGAGAGGGCCACCGCCGTGCGGTCCCAACTGCCGTGCAGGGAGAGCCAGCAGCGCAGGGTGTCGGCGAGGGGTGGGGTGAGCGGGGCGAGGAGGGTGCGGGCGTGGGCGGCGGCCTGGTCGGGTGGGATCAGGGCGGCCAGGCCCGTGACGGGGGCGTCCACCGTCAGGGGGGTCCGGGTCGCCTCCGCGTGGGCCAGGGCGCGGGCTGCCCGGAGGTCGGCGGCGGCCAGGGCGGAGAGGGGGGTGGGGGAGGAGGCGCCGAGCGTCCAGCCTGGTTGTGGGGTCAGGGCGGGGGGCACTCCGGGGGCGGCCTCGTGTTCCTCCTCGGCCCCCTCGTGCTTCTGCCCGGCTCTCTCGTGTTCCTCCCTGGCCCCCTCGTGTTCCTCCCCGGCTCCCTCGTGTGCGGCCGTCGGGAGCAGTATCCGTACCGCGTTCCTGTCCTGGCCCGCGTCCACCAGGGTCGAGCCCAGCGATGCACCGAGCGCCCCGGCCGTGAGCGGGTCCGCCCTCGTGCCGTCCGTGCGGCGGGCGTGCACCACGGTCCAGGGGGTGTCCTTCGTTCCGGGGGTCGCGCCGGGGCCGCCGCCCAGGAGTGGGGACACCTCGGTGGGCGAGGCGCCGAGCAGCAGTCGTACCAGGGCCGCCGAGTGGTCCGCCGCGTCCGTGCCCTGGTGCGGGGCGGCCAGGAGGGAGAGCAGGACCACCGCGATCCCGGCCACCGTGTGGTCGCCCGCCTCCCGTCGGCCGGTCGCCAGAGTCAGTGCCAGGCCCTCGCCGCCGCCCAGCGCGTACGCCGACAGGTGCGTGGGCGTGGGCGTATGAGTGGGCGTGTGCGTGTGCGTGGGCATGGACGTGTCGGTGTGGGTGTCGGTGGCCGACGCGGGGGAGTTGGGGTGCTGCCGGGTGACCACGCGGGCCAGCCGTGTCAGCGCTGCCGTCACCTCCGGGGGCGGGCGGCGGCCCGCCGCGTGGAGCTCCTCGCCCCTCGCCGTCAGCAGGACCGCCCGGGCGCCCAGGTGCGTTGCCAGCTGGTGCAGGACCGCCGGTACGGGGTCGGGGCGGGCCGCCGCCGTGGCCAGGGCCTGCTGGGCCCGGGTCACCCGGCGCAGCTCGCGGTGGCGGGCCTCGGCCATCAGCCGCCACACCGCCCGGGCGATCGTCGTGAACGGGGTCTCGGGCGGCACCTCCAGCAGCGGCAGACCGTGGCGGTCGCATGCCTCGATCAGGGCTTCCGGGACCGTCTCGTGCACCGGCCGCACCCCGAACCCCAGCGCCGCCGCCCCCGCCTCCACCAGCCGCGCCACGTAGCGGTCCGGGTCCGTCAGCAGCACCCCGGCGCTGAGCAGCAGCTCGCCGCCGAGGAGGTACGGGTAGGGGTCGGCCATCTCCGACGTGTGCACCCAGAGCAGCTCGGCGTCCTCCGGGCCCGCGATCCGGCGCAGGCCCAGCTCCTCGCGGGCGAGGAGGGCGGCGAGGGGGACGGGGGGAGTGGGCGGGCCCGGGGCGGTCACGGAGGGCGGCATGGATGATTCGTCCATTCGGGGCGGCTCTGGTGGAGGAAATGTACACTTCTGCCCCGCCGCTGGGCCACCTACCGTCTTCCTCGCACCCGCATCCCGGCGGCCGGTGCACCGCACCCCGCACACTGGACACCGTACGGAACGGAAACCCGTACGAACCGAAGGAAAGGCACACCCCCATGAGCAGCACCGAATCGCCGCGCGGCCCCGTCGACTCCTCCCGCGTCCCGCGGTACGCCGGGCCCGCGACGTTCGCGCGGCTGCCCCGGCTCGACGAGGTCGGGCGGGCCGATGTCGCCGTCGTCGGTGTGCCCTTCGACAGCGGGGTCTCCTACCGGCCCGGCGCCCGCTTCGGCGGCAACGCGATCCGTGAGGCCTCCCGGCTGCTGCGCCCGTACAACCCGGCCCAGGACGCCTCCCCGTTCGCCCTCGCGCAGGTCGCGGACGCCGGGGACATCGCGGCCAACCCGTTCAACATCAACGAGGCCGTCGAGACCGTCGAGGCCGCCGCCGACGACCTGCTGGGCACGGGTGCCCGCCTGATGACGCTGGGCGGCGACCACACCATCGCCCTGCCCCTCCTGCGCTCCGTCGCCAAGAAGCACGGGCCCGTCGCCCTGCTCCACTTCGACGCGCACCTGGACACCTGGGACACCTACTTCGGTGCCGAGTACACCCACGGCACCCCCTTCCGCCGGGCCGTCGAGGAGGGCATCCTCGACACCTCCGCCCTCTCCCACGTCGGCACCCGCGGCCCGCTCTACGGCAAGCAGGACCTGACCGACGACGAGAAGATGGGATTCGGCATCGTCACCTCCGCCGACGTCATGCGGCGCGGTGTCGACGAGATCGCCGACCAGCTGCGCCAGCGCATCGGGGACCGGCCGCTCTACATCTCCATCGACATCGACGTCCTGGACCCGGCGCACGCCCCCGGCACCGGCACCCCCGAGGCCGGCGGCCTCACCTCCCGCGAGCTGCTGGAGATCCTGCGCGGCCTGGCCTCCTGCCACCTGGTCTCCGCCGACCTGGTGGAGGTGGCGCCCGCGTACGACCACGCCGAGATCACCTCCGTGGCCGCCTCCCACACCGCGTACGAGCTGACGACGATCATGTCCCGCCAGATCGCGGCGGAGAAGGCGGACGGGGCCGATGCCAAGGACGCCCGGTGAGCCACGATCACGACGACCGGCCGCAGCTCAGTGCCGCTCAGGCCGCCGCCGTACTGAGCCCGCCGCCCGGCCGTACCGGCGGTGACCTCGTCGTCGAGTCCCTCCAGGGGCTCGGCGCGACCACCGTCTTCGGGCTGCCCGGACAGCACGCGCTCGGCATGTTCGACGCGCTGCGCCGCTCCTCGCTGCGGTACGTCGGACTCCGCGTCGAGAACAACGCCGGGTTCGCCGCCGACGCGTACGGCCGGATCACCGGTGAGGTGGCGCCGCTCCTCCTCTCCACCGGGCCCGGCGCGCTCACCTCGCTCGCCGCGCTCCAGGAGGCCGCCGCCGCCTCCGCCCCCGTACTCGCGATCTCCAGCCAGGTGCCCACGGCGGGGCTCGGCGGCGGGCGCCACGGCTATCTGCACGAGCTGCGCGACCAGCAGGCGTCCGTCCGGGACATCGTGAAGTCCGTGCACACCGTGCGGGCCGCCTCGCAGATCCCGTCCGCGATCGCCGCCGCCTGGGAGTCCGCGCTGACCGCCCCGCACGGGCCGGTCTGGGTGGAGATCCCGCAGGACGTTCTGTCGGCCGGGACGGCCCTTCCCGTCGTCAGCGCCATGGACGCCACCCCGCGCGAGCTCTACCCGCGCCCCGAGCTGACGATCGCCGCGGCCCACCTGCTGTCGAACGCCGAGCGGCCGGTGATCATCGCGGGTGGCGGAGTCGTACGTTCCGACGCGTCCGGCAAGCTGCGGGCGCTGGCCGAGAGGATCGACGCGCCGGTCGTCACCACCTTCGGCGGCAAGGGCGCCTTCCCCTGGGAGCACCCGCTCTCGCTGCGCTCCTGGCTGGAGGACCGGCACACCACCGACTTCCTGGAGGACGCGGACGTCCTGCTCGTCGTCGGCTCGGGGCTCGGTGAGCTCTCCTCGAACTACCACACCTTCCGCCCGCGCGGCCGGGTGATCCAGATCGAGGCGGACGCCGGGAAGCTGGAGTCCAACCACCCCGCGCTCGGCATCCACTCCGACGCCCGCGAGGCGCTGGCCGATCTGCTGGATGCCGTGGAGCGGCGCGAGGACGCGGGGGCGGCGGAGCGCGTACGTACGGTGCTGGAGAAGGTACGGGTCCGGATCGAGGCGCAGGACCTCGCCCTGGAGCAGCAGGTGCTCGCCGCCGTCCGGCAGGCGCTGCCCGACGGATCGCCCAGCTTCTGGGACATGACGATCCTGGCCTACTGGGCCTGGTCCGCCTTTGACGCCCGGCGCCCCAACACCATGCACTCCGCCCAGGGCGCGGGCGGCCTCGGCTACGCCTTCCCGGCGGCCATCGGCGCGGCCGCCGCCGACCCGACCACCCCCGTGCTCGCGGTCTCCGGCGACGGCGGTGCGATGTACTCGATCGCGGAGCTGGCCACCGCGCGGCAGTACGACGCGCCGCTGACCTGGCTGATCGTGGACGACGGGGGGTACGGCATCCTGCGCGAGTACATGACGGACGCCTACGGCGAGACGGCGGGGACCGAGCTGGCCCGCCCGGACTTCGTCGCCCTCGCCGAGTCCTTCGGCGTACCGGCCGTCCGTACGACACCGGAATCGCTCGCCGCGGACCTCGGCAAGGCCCTGGCGGCCCCGGGGCCCTCGGTCGTCGTGCTTCCGGCGCTGCTGCGGATGTTCGAGCCGACGCATCTGTAGGCCGGGCGGGGCGGGCTGAGGGGATAGGCCCCTCAGCCCGTGGCCGCCGTCCTCTCCGTGCTCGTGCTCGTGTCCGCGCTCGTGTCCGGCTTCGAGACCTGCGGCTGCTTCATACCGGTGCGCCGGGCCGGCTCAGTCTGGGAGAGGCCGAGTGCGACCCGGCGGTCGTACACGGCCTGCCCGAGGCCGAACGCGGGAGAGATCTCCTCGCGCCGCCGCTCCACCTCGGGGGCTTCGGCGATTCCTTCGGCGGCCCGGGCAGCGGGAAGAGCCCTCGATCTCGCAGATCGGCCGGAGGAGAGGGCGGCACTATCCGCCAGGGGCCACCATGATCTCCCTCAGCAGAACCCGAGCCATGACTCATGATCACTCACTCGTGACGCAGTCCGCCGGTCGGCCGTCAGGCGGTCCAGAGCCGCAGCGTTGTGTGCCCGGATCTCCGCGGTGTGGCCGTGGAGCACACTCTGCGGGGAGAGATCCACGAACCACAGGGGCCGCAGTGCTGCTCCGCGCAACGCCTTGGCCTCGGGCGCTTTGATCCCAGCGTGC
The DNA here is from genome assembly GCF_042750035.1 of Streptomyces sp. NPDC059452. NCBI lineage: Bacteria > Bacillati > Actinomycetota > Actinomycetes > Kitasatosporales > Streptomycetaceae > Streptomyces > Streptomyces sp. NPDC059452. Next base: position 106,847 of record NZ_JBHYVE010000023.1, on the reverse strand, counting down.
AGATTCCGTACTCCGAGCTCAGGCGCACGCATGATCTGGCCGTAGATCACTACGTTGAAGTATTCGGCTGCTCCGACAAGGCGCTCGTAGTCGAATCCGGCAGCGCGCAGATAGAGCGTGTCTCCCCACACGTAGTAGAGACAGAAGCCGACGGCCTCGCCGGTGGGCAAGCGGCAAACGGCAACTTTCGCGTTGTCCCCCATCACGGCCGCGTGGCGCTGGAAGGCGGCCAGTTCCTTCTCCTCGGAGCCGCTGTGTCCGTACTTGCTCTGAGTCACGGCGGCAAGCCTGGCGATGGTTTCGCAGCATTCGGCCAGCGGCAGATGTTCCACGGTGTAGCCGGCCTCGGCAAAGCGGCGTACCTCGGCGCGTATGGAGACCCGCCGTTTGTAGCTGTGGTTCTCCAGGTACTCCTCCCACCCTCCCTCCGGAATCTCCCACCAGCCTTCCGTCTCCAGGAATACCGGGGGCGGGCAGTCGGTGCTGTCGGAAATCGCCCGCGCCGTGTCCGTGGACAGGTACATCCCGACAAGAGCCCGCTGGTCTGCCCCGGGCAGAGCCTGGTGACGGGCAGTCAGTTCGGCTGTCAGTGCCTCGGCGGCCCTGGCGCGCTCCACCCCCGGCCCGTACAGGAAGTCACTCCGGTACCCCTGGTCAGCGCCGATCATCAGGCCGGTGGCCGGTGGTTGCGGCAGGCCATGCCCGGCCATCAACTCATTCCACCGGTAGAAGGCCGAGGGCAGTCCCTCGACGACGGTCACTGGTGCGGCGGCCAGCACGCGGGCGTCGTCCTCCTTGGCCACGACGACACCGGTGGATGTCGCGCCCGGAGTCGTCGCGCACAGGCGTAGCCAAGAGCTGGAGGAGTAGAACCGGTCGGCGGCCAGAGCGTCCCACGTGTTCGGCGACAGCTCTCCGAGGTCCAGGGGGGATGCGTCAGCGACTCTCATACTGTTGACTTTCTGGTCAGGCGCGGTGGAAGCGGTACGTGTCAAGCCCGATGAGGCGTCTACTTGCCTGTGAGGCTTGTGGTGGGAGTTCCGTGTGCCTGGCCCGATCGGTGGTCCATGGTCTGTTCGGCGATCTGAGGCGGTCGGAGCTCGCGGCTGAAGCGTTCGGGGTGGGCGGCGTAGGCGTTGTCGAAGGTGACGACGCGGTGGCCGAGGATGAGATCACCGGTAACGACAACTCGGGCGCAATGCCGACCGGTTGCCATGATGAATGATTCAGGCTTGGTTCTCGTCGGCATCGCCACCAGGGGGAGTCGCGGGTTCGACACGTATGGAAGAGAAGGCCTCACGGAGAAAACGATCGAGTTCGGCTGAGCCGGCGGGGCCGACGATGCCGGCCAGAGGGACATCGGTGTCCACATAGCTGAGCGTCGTCTTGACCGGATCGCTCTCGGATCGCTGGATCCACCGGTGAACGAGCGGGCTCTCGCGGAATGCCCTCTCCCCCTCGATCCGGCAGAGCTCGCTGCCGAGTCGATGGCCGGGCCAGATGAACCAACCGTAGTGGGGCTCGTCGCCGTCGGGCCAGGTGTAGCTGCCGACATCCAGGCCGTCGGTGATCAACTGCAGATAGCGGGAAGGCAGATGTACGCCGGTGGCGAGTTCGAAAGTGTCCACTACGTCCGCGCCGCCGAAGCGGGCGCCGACCTCAAGGAACACCGGCCCGTCCGCCGTTTCGATGCCTTCGAGGTGAAAGAGGCTCGTGCTGATGCCGACGGCGGCGAGGCACTCGGTGGCCCACTGGTTCAGTTCCGGGGTCAGATCGATCTGCACCGAGCCGAGCGGTGTTCCGTCCGCGTACCCCAGGCAAGTACCGATGTAGCGACTGGCCTTGACGACCGCCAGCTTGCCGTCGACCACCAGACCGTCTACATGGACGATGGGGCCGGTGATGAACTCCTCGACCTCGAAGCCGTTCTGCTCGGTGCCTTCGGGGAGCCCGGCCTCCCGCACCGCGGCCAGGGCACCGGCCAGCGTCGGGTAGACGTGGACGTTGAGGCTCGCTGCACCATCGAGTGGCTTCAGCACCGTCTCATGAGCCCAGGGCAGTTCGTCGTCCTCCGCATCGAGTGCCTCGGACAGGGACAGAAACCGGGGGACTCGCAGACCTGCCGCAGCAACTGCGGACTTCATGACCACCTTGTCGCGCCAGGGCAGGACGTCTGCCTCGTGGTCACCGGGCACACCGAGGGCGGTCCGCACCTGGGCGGCAGCGATCAGGTCGAACTCGGCGAGGGAGATCACCGAATCGAAGGGAGGCAGCCCGGCGACAGCTGCCAGTACCTCCGTTGCGGTGTCGCCGGTGCCGGGGCGCTCGATGCGCGTGCAGCGGAGGTCGGCCGGAAGGGTCGCCAGCCGGTCCGCAGGCCCGACGTAGGTGACATCGTGTGCTTCGTGGTCAATTCCGCTTGCGTAGCGGATCATTTTATCCGTGACTCGATGGAGAATGAGAAGGCGCATGGGGATTCCTCAGATGGGCGATAAGTGGAGTGAAGAGAACGGCGGCGCAGGCGGAACCGATCACGGCGCCCAGAACGACATGTTGAGGGCTGTAAGAAACGGCGAACAGGGCCACCACGAATCCGGCCGCAGGCAAGGACAGCTGGTTGAGCAGTGCGATGATGCCAATCGTTTTCGCGAAGTGCTCGCTCGGTATTCTTCTGACTCGTTCCGTACGCATGATGACGTTAAAGAATCCGACGGTTCCAAGCAGAATCGCATAGCTCACCGCATACTGCGTGAACGTGTTCGCCAATCCGACGCCGACGCCGCCCAGGCAGATGAGCGAATAAGACGCCATCAGGGCGACGAAAGGTTTCAGCCGCTTCGCCACCTTCGGGACGATGAAGAACGCCAGGATGCCGACCACTCCGACTCCGGAGCTCAGGATCCCGTAGTACGTGTCCGGCTTGTGAAAAATGCCGGTGGTGGTAGCTGCGCTTGTGGCCATGCCGACACCGACCATGAGATTGACAGTCATGGCGAGGCCGACCAGACCCAGGATCGCGGGCAGCTTACGCAGGATCGATATACCTTCACCTATACCGGTGATCACCAGGCGGATCGAGAGCAGCTCTTCCGCCCCCTCAGCAGGCTTCTCGGTCCGCAGCCATCGGCGCAGGGACAGGGTGTTGAGCGTGGTCAGCCCGTATACCGCCCCGATCACCACAAGCAGACTGGTGGTCGGCAGTGCCGAAGCGAGCAAAGCTGCCAGCGCGGGGCCGGCGACCCAACTGCTCTGCTCTGTCCCCTGGATGATCGACTGTGCCCGGATCATCTGGTTCATCGGGACGAACCGGGGAAGCGTGGCCTCCAGGGCGATGTGGGACTGCGCACCCCCCAGCGACATGCCGGCAGCCAGCACGCACAGCGTGATCAGATTCCCGGCGGGTACCAGATACATCAGAGCGAACGAGACGATGGCCAGCCCGGAGCGGATGAAATCCGAGTAGACATACAGGGTGTATCCACGGATGCGGCTTGCGAGTACCCCGGCCACGGGTAGGAAAATCACCCGGGGAAGCCATTCGACAAGAAAGATCAGGCCGGTCAGCGACGCACTGCCCGTCAACTTGTAGGCAAGCAGGGGGATGGCAAACAGGAGGAACTGGTCGCCGAGCGCAGCGATCCCGCGGCCCGTGACGAAACGCACCATCTGGGCAGCCGGCATGTATGCCTGTCGCGGTGCTGCCGCATCGTCACCGCCGAGTTCCCCACTGTTCTCGGCCGTCTTCATCGAGTTCTCACTCGCGTTGCGGTTCATAGTCCCCTGAAGTTCATTTCACCGAGCCTCTTGAGCATGTCATCGATGCTCATTGCTGGCCGCAGGCCCCAACACTGCGCCCCATGCTGCTCGATGAGCGGTGCTACGCAGCACACCATGAGCGGAGTGTCCACAGCTCAGCAGCCCGCATCCTGGGGTCAGCAGAGCGACGTTGCTCTTGCGGCTGTGTCCACATTCCGATATAGCGGCGCTGCGAAACAACAGGGCAGCGCCGGAGAGACATACTGAAGAGGCAGCGGCAGAGGTTTAGGTGTGGCGAGCGAATTATAAGCACTTGAAGAGGAGACTCGCACTGCGATCCTGGCAGGGTGGACTCCTGGAGGTCGTCTCACATGGTGATGCTTGCACGTCTTTTGTAGCAGGTCAGGGCGGCTGAGAGGCAGAGGGGGCGAGGTCCGCGACGGCCGAGGCCCGGTCGAGTTCGCCGACCGGAGCCGTACCACCGCCCTGCGGCCGGGACTTGAACTCCGGCAACAACGGAGCGACCAGCTCCCACAAGCCGACACCATGCCGCACCGCTCTCACGCCACGTGAGACAGCCCCTTGATGGGGGATGAGCGGATTGTGACTATTTTTCATGCATCCCTGAAAACAGAGGGGTTCAGCCCCCACGTCTCAAAAACGAACGATCTCCCCTTCTCTTCCCCTTCGACCGGCTCCACATCGAGCCGTCGGAACCCCGCCCGGGCGGCCACGGCCACACTCGGGGCATTCGCGGCCTCCAGCTTCAGAATCACCTGCTCCGATCCCAGCTCCTCGAACGCGTAGCGGGCCATCACCCGTACCGCACGGGAGGCCAGCCCTTGTCCCCGGTGCGCCGGCCCGACCGCGTAGCCGATCTCCGTTCCCCCTGGCGCCCTCTGCAACGTCGCCTCTCCGAGCGCAGTCCCCCCGTCCGCGGTGATCGCGAGCAGGGCGGCCGTCCTCTCGGCCCGCAACTGCCGGGCCCGGTCGAGGCGTATCTGCGCAGCCGCCGCGTCGAAGGGCGAGACGAGCGGTGTCCAGTACGCGATATCCGGGTGATCGAAGAGCCCCGGCATCGTGGCCAGGTCCCGCTCCGCCCAATCGCGCAGGACGAGCCCCTCCCCTACGAGTTCGAGCCGTCCAGGAAGGAACGGCGTGGTGCTGTTCATGGCGAAGAACCTCCGTGGCGTGTTCCAGGGTCTCGGTACGTCCATGGGGCGGGTCGGGCAACGCGACGGTACGTGATGGCGGGGCGGGGTGCGCAAGAGGGCGCGGCACCAGTGGTGCAGGACCATTTGCGCCCCGACGCCCGGCATGCGCGCGAAATCCAAGTAGCTCTGCTACGGGGGTATTTCTGCCGCACTGCGCCCGCACGCGGCACCGACCGCCGCTCTCTTCCTCCTTGGACGCGCGCCCAGGCCGTGAGACAGTCGGCGCGGCATGGGCGGCTCTGCGCACACCTCGGAATCGCTGGGCGGACTCGCACCCTGACGTTCCGCGTGCCAGTTGCACTTTTGCCTGTCTGTGGCTGCCTCAGCTATTGACGGGGGTATGCCGCACGGATACTTTTTTGTCTAGCTCCGGGATCAGTGGCCACGTGGACGAAACTTACCGCTCTTCATGCCTGAAAATGGACATGGTGGCGCATTAGTGGCGAGGCGTGCGAAGCGGGTCGTAGGGGTTCGCCTTGAAGTGTCGGAGATCGGAAGTCGCTGTCTCCTCACTCGGGAGGTGTAGTTATATTGCAGCTGCGCGGCCGGTCAGAACCATCACATGGGGAAGGCTGGGGCGATTCCCTTCAGTGTGGAAGGTGAAATTTTTCTCCCGTTCGGCTACCTTCCTTTTGCTGTGGCATGCGCAGAGGTGTCGGAATGCATTCACATTCAATGTTGACTGTGGATGACTGAGTTCCTTCGCTAATCGACCAGGGCGACGGCACCCAGGGCCCCTCCATGTGTGTTGCGGCAGCAATGCTGTGGGCGGCTCATCCGGCATCAAAGTTCGATATTTAGGGGAGAAATGTCTGACATTGCCGGCGTGTTCGCACGTGAAATTGTTGATAGTCGTGGCAATCCCACGGTAGAGGTGGACGTTCGCCTCGCCGACGGCTCTCTGGGTAGGGCTGCGGTGCCCTCCGGAGCTTCGACCGGTACTCGGGAGGCGGTCGAACTCCGCGATTCCGACCCCGCCCGTTTCCGGGGAAAGGGTGTCACTCGCGCAGTCGCTGCAGTGAACGGGGAAATCGCGCAGGCGGTACGGGGAGTTCCCGCTGAAGCACAGTCCACCGTCGACCGGCTGATGATTGAGCTCGACGGGACCGAGAACAAGGCACGTCTCGGGGCCAACGCGACGCTGGGTGTGTCGCTCGCGGTGGCCAAGGCCGCGGCCGCATCGCGAGAAATGCCCCTGTACCGCTATGTTGGCGGCACTTTCGCCCATGTTCTCCCGACCCCGATGATCAACATCATCAACGGTGGCGCCCACGCCGACAACGCACTCGATTTCCAGGAGTTCATGGTCGCGCCGGTGGGTGCGGCCTCGATGGCCGAGGCCGTCCGAATCGGCTCGGAAGTCTTCCACACGCTGCGGGACCTTCTCCGAGCCGCGGGGCACAACACCAACGTCGGCGATGAGGGTGGATTCGCGCCCGACCTGGCCACGGCGGACGAGGCGCTCGAATTCATTGTCAAGGCTATCGAGAAGAGCGGTTTCCAGCCGGGCCGCGACGTGGCGCTGCTGTTGGACCCCGCCTCCTCGGAGTTCTATCGCGATGGGGCCTACCACTACGCGGGCGAGAACCGAGTCCGATCGGTGACAGAGCATGCCGACTACCTTGCCGACCTGACGTCCCGATTCCCGATCGTGTCGATCGAGGACGGTATGGCCCAGGACGACTTCGAAGGCTGGAAGTACCTCACCGACGCCATCGGCTCCACTTGTCAGCTGGTCGGTGACGACGTTTTCTGCACCAACGTTCGTCTGCTGCAGGACGGCATAGACCAAGGCATTGCGAACTCGATTCTGGTCAAGGTCAATCAGATCGGCACCCTGACCGAAATGCTGGACACCACGAATACGGCTTTCCGGGCCGGCTACTCCGCGGTGATGTCGCACCGCTCGGGCGAGACCGAGGACACGACCATCGCCGATCTCGCAGTGGCCCTCAACTGTGGCCAGATCAAGACGGGTTCGCTGTCGCGGGCCGACCGGACGGCCAAGTACAACCAGCTGATCCGGATCGAGGAAGAGCTGGGAGCCGAGTCGGTCTACGGCGGAGTGAAGTTCTTCAACGGCATCAGCAGCTGAACCCGGGGAGACACGACCCGATGAGCATCATCGTGCTCCACAAGGGCAACGCCAGCCGGCGCAGTCACCTGGAAAAAGCCGCAGAGTACGCGAAGAGGAACGGGGACCGGCTTCTTCTCGTCATGAAGGATCCGACCTGGGAGAAGGAGTTCGCCGACGCCCTGGTGTCGGTGGACACCTCGGACGTCGAGGCCACAGTCGCTGCGACGCGCGCACTGGCAGCGGCCGAGACGGAACCCATCCGGGCCGTCGTGGCGTTCGTCGGGCACACTGTGCCCGCCGCCTCTGCGGTCGCTGCCGACTTGGGACTTCGATTCGTCAGCGAGCAGGTGGCGCGCAAGATACGTGACAAGTACGCCATGCGCGAGGCATTCACCTCGGGGAATGTGCCGCAGCCGGTCTACGGGCTTGCCCGGACGCTTGAGGAGGCTGCGACACAGGCCGCCCGCATCGGATTCCCTCTGGTACTCAAGCCGCTCATCGACAACGACACCGGGTACTTCCGGCGAGTGGACAGCATGGCTGAACTCACCGAGTACTTTCCGGTAGTTCAGCGCGGCGCCTGGTCCGGGATCGCGCACAACCCGCTGTACGCCTGGATGGCAGAAACGTATGACTCGGCCATCCTGCTGGAAGAGTACCTATCGGGCGCGGAAGTCAGCGTCGAGTCGATTGTCGTTGATGGCCGGGCCCACGTGGTCGCTATCCATGACAAGCCGGTCCCCATGGAGGGCCCCTATTTCGTCGATGTCCACTATGCGACCCCCAGTCGGCTGTCGGCAGAGGTGCAGGAGCGGATCGTCGAGCTCACGGCAGCCTCGCATCGGGCCGTTGGCATTGACACCGGCGCCGTGCACACGGAATTCCGGATCCAGAGCGATGGCACGCCGAAGATCCTTGAGACGGCGGCGCGACTTGGCGGTGGTCCGGTCTATCAGTCGGTTCTGTTGAGCACTGGCGTTGACATGGTTGCGGCAGTACTCGATGTGGCGTCCGGCCGGACACCGGATCTCCTTCCCAAACCTACACCCACACCTGCCGGCTTCTATTTGTTCTTCGCAGAGAAGGCCGGAAGGATCAGCGAGATCAGAGGGGTCGAAGAAGCTGGCCGTAACCCCTGCGTACATGAGATTTCGCTCTACCGAAAGGTGGGCGAATCTGTCGATGTCCCGCCGCACGTCTGGCAGTCGCACGGCCATGTGATCTTTACCGCTGACAGCGACAACGGACTTGTTGAGACATTCGAAAAGCTTGTGAATTCCATCAGGATCGAGATCGAATAATGTCCTTGATGAGGATTCGGGTGTATCGTCTGAGGAGTTATCAGTGAAGATCAGGAACGAGCTGGCGCCGTATCTTGCGGGGTACGAGGAGAAGTTTACGAGCAAGGGTGATATTCGCTGGCTTCCGCATCTCCTCTTCTTCCACCCGCAGTCGTACCGTTCGGAAGTGGTGAACACGGACTCGGTCGGTTTCCGATACGCCACGGACAATGGCCGCAGCTGTTCGGTGGCCGACCTTGGGGACACCGATTCGGTACGGCTCCTGGCCGGCAGTTCCACGGTCTTCGGCATCGGTGCAAGCTCCGACGCCTGGACGCTCCCCTCGCGACTGAACGCCCACGATGCCAGGCCCGGCACCTGGCTCAACTTCGGCGGTCGCAGCTTCAACTCGACCCAGGAACTTCTTCTGCTCACGCTCTACCGCCACATGCTGCCGAAGGTGGATGAGATCGTTCTGTTCTCCGGGTTCAACAACCTGAGCTTGGCCCGCATGCCGCAGATGCGGGAGGAGGACCACGGCACCTTCTTCCAGTACACGACGTACCAGGACATCTTCGCGCAACACGGCAAGGCGAAGTCGTCGATGCGCGGCCTGCTGCGCAGGGAAAAGGAAGTGCCCGCGCCGGCCGCGCCCAGTATCGACGAGCAGATCGCCTACGCCGCCGACCTCACGCTGCGGCACCTGAGCGGTTGGAAGGCTCTGGCCTCCACCTGGGACGCGAAGATCACTTACATGCTTCAGCCGCTGTCGGGCTGGGTGCGTGACAAGGGCAGTCGGGAAGAAGAGATGATCTTCGACGAGCTTGAACAGCACGGAGGTTTCGCCGCAATGTACGGCGACATCCTGAGCCGCGAGGTGAATATCGAATACGCGGCAATGCTGGAGCGGGGTGCGAAGGAAATGGGCATCGATTTCGTCAATTTCAGCCCCGTCCTGGCCGAGTCCGCCCAGCCGGATCAGTGGCTGTTCATCGACCGGATCCACCTGACGGACCACGGTCATGATTTTGTTGCAGAAAAGATCCTGGAAAATATCTAACCTGGAGTCCTGTATGTCGTTCATCAAATCCTTGATCGCTCGCATCTTCCGTAGGAAGAAGCCCAAGAAGCCGGACGCGTCCATTTACCCGATGTTCTGATGCTGCCCAATGTTCTGACGCTGTTCGAGCACAGCAAGAAAGCATCCAATGTGGCGTGAGACGTATCGTCGGTGTGTCGATCCAGAGATATTCCTGGGTACCACCGCAATCCAGACGTTCATGGCCGAGGTCGCGTCTGTCGATCCCGAGGCCGATCCTCCGAACCTGTCCGTCACCCTCGACGAAGCCTCTTCGTGGCAGTACGAACAGCGCAGTGTCTACCGAGAGTTGACAGACGCTGCCGACCGGAGCAAGTCATCGGAGGCCCTGGCTCACGCGCTGCTCCGACAGTCCGGGCCCCTCGCCTCGACGCTTGGGGTCTGGCTGCAGGGCATGAGTGCACCTGGCGTCTTCGAAGACGAGGCCCACCTGAGGGTCCTGGCCCTGTTCGCCGACGACATCGGCGTTGGCGGGCCGCGCTCGTCGCGCTATGACGCGTTCAAGATCCTTGCGGCGCGGTACGGCCGTCCTGAACTGGCTGTGGACGCCGACGAACTGGCTGCTGAGCGGAGAGTTCGGGACCACATGTTCGCGCTGCCCGCGGCGCTGTTCGCGATCAGCAGGCGCGCCGACGAGTTCGCTCCTCTGATCGTCGGCATCGATGTGGTGTTGCGCTCCGTCGGCGTGCTTCCTTGCTGGGCGGCGCTCCGCGCGGGTGACGGCGCCCCGGCCGAGTGGACGCGTCTGGACTTGGCGCGGTCCACCGGGGCCACCGACATCGTTTCGCCCCTGGACACCTCGCGTGACCTGGCCGAGAAGTTCAGCGCGACGGGCGCGGCCGCGCGCCGCCAGGTCGCGTTCGGCGCGGCCTGGATGCTCGACGCCCTGCGGTCGTGGAACGAGCTGTTGCTGGAGGAGGCCCGAGCCGCGCTGCACCCGCAGCGCGCGATGGAACAGCTCATCCGCGAGCGGGCCCGGGAGGGGGCCGTCTACCACCAGAACTTTCGGATGGGCGGTGGAGAGACTCTCTCCGAGCTGCTGGAGCGGGCGAGGACCGACCCTGGTCCGCTGCTGAAGGAGCTGGCCGCGACCCGCATGGTCAAGCCGGGCAACGCCGAGCGCAGCTCGTTGGTCAACGGCTTGATCGGCCCGAAGGGCCCGATGTTCCGTATCTTCTCGGCTGACGATGTCGAGGTGATCTCGAAGTGGATCGATTCGCTGGCCGACACCGACACCGAGCCCCCGCCGCCGGCCGCACGGGTTCCCGTCGCGCCGAGTCTCGGCCTCCTCGACCGGACGGCTGAGGAAGGTGTGGTACCGGCCGACATCCGGGAGGCGTATTTCGTGTTGCAGGGGCGCGTATTGGCCCCTGGCACCCGTGATTTCGCCCTCCGGTTCGTGAACCGCTGGCTGGCCCGGGCGAAACGGTCGCTGGGCCGCACGGGCCGTTCACTGCCCGAGCAGTGGACGTCCGCCGGACTGCGTCCCTGGCTGCTCGACATGCACGACAAACATGGTGTCGAGTTCGAGACCGGCAGGTCCGGCAGCATGCCCACCCGTGAGCAGGTCGTCGACGAGACCTTGCAGCTGGCACCGCTGACGCTGATCGACGGTTCGTGGCTGCAGGGTTTCACCGACGCGAGGCTCGCCACCACCCGGTACGGATTTCCGCTGTTCGAGACGTACTGGGACGAGCTGGGCAACGGTGACATCGAGCTCAACCATCCTAAGATCTACCGTGACGTGCTGCGGGAGATGGGCATCGTGCTCGCGCCCACCGGCAGTCGGGAGTTCGCCTACGACCCCCGGTTCCGCGAGGAGTCACTGGAGCGACCGGTCTACTGGCTGTGCCTCGGCAAGCTGCCACAGACCTTCATGCCGGAGATCCTCGGAATGAACCTGGCGATGGAGCTCTCCGGCGTCGGCGGCAGTTATCGCACCGCTCGGCGCTTCCTGAAGCACTACGGCTTCTCCACGCACTTCGTTGATCTGCACAACACGATCGACAATGTGTCCACCGGCCACTCGGCCTGGGCTGCCGATGCCATCGACACCCACCTGCGCACGGTGTCGAATATGTCGACCTCGGCGGAGTTCGCCGCCGAATGGGAGCGGGTCCGCATCGGCTACGAGTCGCTGGCCCCGCTGCCGTCGTCCACCATCGCTGACCGGATCGGCGATCGATTCCAAAAAACTCCGTGGAAATCTCGATCGCAGGGCGGATCGCTGTTCCACCACGCACCGGTGGAGGTGTCCTGATGTCCAGGTATACGCTGGGAATTTCTGCCTACTATCACGACAGCGCGGCCGCGTTGGTCCGCGACGGCGTCGTAGTTGCCGCTGCGCAGCAGGAGAGGTTCAGCAGGGTCCGGCACGATTCCGCGTTCCCGACGGACGCGGTCAGGTACTGCCTGGACCACGCGGGGATATCTCTGGCAGAACTCGACGCCGTCGTCTACTACGAGGATCCGCGCCTGAAGTACAGGCGAGTGCTGTCGTCGTTCGCCAGTGCGGGTCCGCGGGGCCTTCAGCCGTTCTCGTCCGTCCTGCCGGAATGGCTGCGCTGGAAGCGTGACGTCCTGAAGCGTGTGAACGCCGAGCTCGTGGCGATGGGGCGCGGGAAGGCCCCGCGAGCGGTCGCCTCACAGCACCACCGCTCGCACGCCGCATCGGCGTTCTTCCCCTCGCCGTTCGAGAACGCGGCGGTGCTGACGATCGACGGCGTCGGCGAATGGCAGACAACCACGGTCTGGCACGGCCGGGGAAACTCCCTGGAACTGGTCAACTCCGTCTCGTATCCGCACTCGGTGGGAATGCTCTACTCGGCGTTCACCTACTACTGCGGATTCAAGGTCGACTCCGGCGAGTACAAGCTGATGGGTCTGGCGCCCTATGGCGAGCCGCGGTACGCGGACGTCATCCGCCGGGAGCTGGTGAACATCCGGCCCGATGGCTCGTTCACGCTGAACATGAAGTACTTCGAGTTCCAGCAGGGCCGTCGCATGGTCGGGCGGGCGTTCGAGGATCTGTTCGGCGCGCCGATCCGGGACGGGGAGAGCGAACTGGAGCAGCGCCACTGTGACCTGGCGGCCTCTGTGCAAGTGGTCACCGAGGAGATCGTGCTCGGTCTGGCTCGGGCGGCGGTCGAGCAGACCGGCGAACGCGCACTGGTCATGGCCGGTGGCGTCGCGCTGAACTGTGTCGCCAATGGCGTACTGAGTCGCTCCGGCATCGTCGACGACCTGTGGATCCAGCCGGCGGCCGGCGACGCGGGCTGTGCGTTGGGCGCCGCGCTCGACCACTCGGTTCCGGCGTATGGCCGGCCGCACTTGGCCGACGGTGGCGACGGCATGTCCGGCGCGCTGCTCGGGCCGAGCTTCTCCGACGGCGAGGTCGAGAGGTTCTTGCGGGAGAACGGTTACGTCTTCACCACGCTCTCCCAGGACAAGCTGTACGACGAGGTCGCCGGCCGGCTGGCCGACGGGGCCGTGGTGGGCTGGTTCCAGGGACGTATGGAGTTCGGCCCCCGCGCCCTGGGCGCCCGCTCGATCATCGGCGACCCGCGTGACCAGTCCATGCAGAAGCGGATGAACCTCAAGATCAAGTTCCGTGAGTCGTTCCGGCCGTTCGCGCCGGCGGTTCTCGCCGAGGACGCCAAGGACTACTTCGGGCTGGTCGGCGACAGCCCGTACATGCTCGTGGTCGCCGAGGTCGCGGACCGGATCAAGACCGAAGCCTCGCGGGCCCCCGGTGGGCCGAGCCGCGGCTTGGGCAGTATCAACGAAGCTCGTTCGGAGCTGCCTGCCATCACCCATGTGGACCTCTCCGCACGGGTGCAGACCGTCGCCGAGCGCGACAACGCCCCTTACGCCCGGCTCCTGAGCGCCTTCAAGGCGGCGACCGGCTGCCCGGTCCTGGTGAACACGTCGTTCAACGTGCGTGGCGAGCCCATCGTGCATACGCCCGAGGACGCCTACCGCTGTTTCATGCGCACAGGGATGGACGTGCTCGTCCTCGGCAGTCACGTACTGCTCAAGGACGATCAGCCGCCGTTCGCCGAATCTGTCGACTGGCGCGACGAGATCCCGCTCGACTGACAAGGAATGATCTCCATGCGTTTCGCAGCATCCGTGGTGTTCGTCGTGGTTTTCGTGCCGATCTCGCTGTACCGGCGGCTGAGCGGGGCGAGCCGTTTCGGCCCGCGATTCCACCAGGGTTCCTCGGCTTGGGACCTGCCGTACGCGACGAATCCGCGCTGATGACACTCACTCACGGAATTTTCCGCAGAACTTCTCGATAAACAGGGAATGATGTTTACCAGTAGAGAACCGTTGCGGCTGCGCTGGGCCGCAGTCATGGACCACACGCGGCGCGACCGCGCCATCGAGCCGTCGGCCTGGCAGACCCGGTGTATTCGCGCGGGTGAGGTCCACGAGTTCATCAACGTGGGCCCCAGCCCTCGATACCCCGTTGACTATGTCGAGTACTACGGATTCGCCACTTTCGAGACATCGGGGGTCCTGGCGGTAGGAGACGTCCTGGTCGGTGAGGGCGGCTCGCTCGGCACAGTCAGCGGCTTCGACGAAACCCATATGCCGAACCACTACAACATTCTCGTGGAGAGCGCGGACCTCCGGAACGGCCACGGACTCGGACTGAAGGCCGGAACGGCCGTCACCACGCGCCCGCGAGAAGACAAGTATCCCGGGGGGGCCTGATGTTTGACTACGAGAAGCTCTATACGAACCGGATGCCGGCCGACCAGCCTGTCCGCATCTGCCTCGTCTGCGAGACCACGACGGACGACAAGACGCACCGGTGCCCCTCCTGCAAGGGTGCGATCGACGTCCTGTACCCGCTCGACCGGGTGGATCTCGGTGCGCTCGACTCGAACCCCAACCCACTCCGGCGTTACCAGGGCGTCCTGCCCATTGCCGAAGAGGACCACATCACCTGGCTGGGCGAGGGAAACACCCCCTGTACCAACGTGCCCGCGCTGGCCCGCCTTCTCGGCGTCCGCTCGGTCTACATCAAGGACGAGACGCGCAACCCCACGCGCTCGACCAAGGACCGTATCGCGTCGGCGACCCTGAGCCGCTTCAAGGGCCTCGGCGTCCGCGAGTTCGTCGTGGCCTCGACGGGAAACAGCTCCATGGCCTACGCGAACTCGATGAGCCTCGTCCGCGGCTTCAAGCTTCACGTCTTCGTGGGCGAGCAGTTCGCGTACCGCCTCAACTACGCGGACCACCCTCAGATCAGCACGCACGCTGTTGCCGGCACCTTCGTCGGAGCGGGCGCGATCGCCCAGAAGTTCGCCGAGGACAACGGGTACTTCTGGGAGGGCGGCTTCTTCAACTACGCCCGCCGCGAAGGCCTCAAGATGTCCTACATCGAGGCCTATCAGCAGATGCCGTCGGCCCCGACCCATGTCTTCCAGGCCATCAGCAGCGGCATGGGCCTGCTCGGTGGTTACAAGGGCGCGGTGGAGATGAACCGTCTCGGTCTCCTGGACAGCATGCCGGCCTTCGTCGGCGTGCAGGAGGACAGTTGCGCCCCCATGGTCAGCGCGTGGAACGCGGGCCGCACCGAGATCTCGGAGGAGGACATCGTCGAGAACCCCGAGGGACTGGCCCATGCCATCCAGCGGGGAGACCCGACGAACACGTACCCGTACCTGCGCGCGATGGCCCACAACACGGGCGGTTCCCTGGTGGCCGCCCAGACGCACGACATGCACATGGCCAAGGGGATGCTGAAGTCACTGGGCTTCGACGCCTGCTACGCGGCCGCCGCGTGCCTCGCGGGCGCGATGGGGATGGCACAGAAGGGCTCCCTCGAAAAGGACAGCGACCTGCTCATCATTCTCACCGGTGCGGAGAGGCCCATGCTGCCCACGGCGACGAACATCCTGGCCGTGGCCTCATGATCACGGTCGCGGACGAGATCGCCCGCAGGCTGGCCGAACGCGGTGTCTCCCAGGTCTTCGGGTATCCCGGCGAGACCTCACTCTCGCTGTACGCAGCCTTCCAGCGGACCACCGAGCTCACTCACGTCGTCGGCCGCTGCCCGCGGGGAGCGGCATACGCGGCCGAGGCGTACGCCCGGGTGACCGGGGGCGTCGCGGTGTGCGACGCCCCCGGAGGAATCGGTTCTCCCTACGCCACCCCGGCTCTCCTGGAGGCGTACAACAGCGGCACGCCGCTGGTGCTGATCACCTCAGGGCCCAGCAAGAGCACCCTGCGGCCATGGGCAACAGGACAGGTCGAGCACGAGCAGCTCTTCGCGAGTGTCGCCAAGCACGTCTACGTGGTCCGTGAGCAGCGGGGCGCGCTGAGCGTCATCGACGCCGCGCTCGCCCTCGCGGAGCGGCCACGCCGCGGCCCGGTCGTCGTCGAGATCGCCCCCGATGTGCTGGAGGCGGAGGCGGAGCCGGCGCTGCTGGACGCACCGTCCGCCCCGGGCGGTGCGACCGTCCCCTCGGGTGCGCCCTCCACGGCGGACGGCGCGGTCGCGCGTGCCGTCGAAGAGGTCAGGAGGGGAGCGGGTGTCGCCCTGATCGCCGGTGGTGGCTGCCACACGGCCGGCGCCGCCGAGGCCCTCCAGGAATTCGCTGACCGGTTCGGCATCCCGGTGTTCACCACACTCAATGGCAAAGGCGTCCTCTCCGAGGTGGGCAGCGACCTTCCGCGAGTGGTCGGGGCGAAGGGGGACACGCCGGCCAACGCGTATATCAGCGGCTGCGAGGTCGTTTTCTACGCGGGCTCCAAGATGGGCGACAAGTCGACCAATCAGTATGCGTGGCCGTCGCCCGACCAGTTTCTCGTCCGGATAGACGACGACCCGGCGATCGAGGATCCCGACCCCGCGCGCGGCTGCCTGCTGCGTGAGGGTGTCGCCGAGGGCCTCAAACTGCTCACCGATGAGCTGGGGGAGTGGTCCTACAGCGGCCCCCGCCCATCGACCGCCGCGGTCGGCGACTGGTCGAAGGCCGGGACCGCTTCCCTGGTGGCGACGGTCAACGCGGAGCTGTCCGACCGGGACGTCTGCGTCGGCGAGGCCAGCGTTGCCAGCGGCTGGTTCGGCGCGCTCCTGCGCCTCAAGCCACCGCAGCGGCTCATCACCCCGCGCGGGACCGGAAGCCTTGGCTACGCGATCCCCGCGTCCATCGGCGCGGCCGTCGCACGTCCCGACGCGACGGTGTGGACCCTGGTCGGCGACGGCGGACTCACCATGTCCATCGGCGAGTTGGAGACCATTGCGCGCCTCGGTCTCAACGTGAAGATCACCGTCCTCGACAACGGACGGCTCAATCTCATCGACCAGCACGCCATCCACCGTCACGGTGCCGCCGCCGTCAGCGGTGAATTCCAGCGTATCGACTGGCCCACCATCTGCGCGGCGATCGGACTGCCGGTGATGGCTTGCGACGCCCCGGACCGCGACGCGGCGGAGATCGCGTCCTTCTTCTCCCGGCAGGGACCGGCTGTCCTCGTGCTCGACACCTCGGTGGACGAAGTCTCACCGGACATGGCCATCGCAATCCGAAAGGTGCACTGAAAATGACTCTGATGATCCTGCACACCCGCAACGCAAGCCGCCGCAAGCACCTTGCCAAAGCTGCGGAGACCGCTCACGCGCTGGGCCATCGGGCGATCGTCGTGGTGGAGCAGCCCAGCTGGGAACACGAGTACGTCGACGCGGTCTACGCCGCTCCCACCGGTGACCTGGAGGCCACCGTCGCCCGGTGTGTCGAGATCGCGAAGGAAGAACCCGAGCCCATAGCGGGCGTGATCGCGTTCGTGGAGCACAGCGTGCCGGCCGCGGCCGCGGTCGCGGCAGAACTCGGCCTTCCGTACATCTCTCCCGAGACGGCCGCGACGAGCCGTGACAAGCTGAGCATGCGCAACGCCTTTGCGGCAGTGGGTATCTCGCAGCCGCGCTTCGCGCTCGCGACCTCGGTCGAGGAGGCGCAGGAGGCCGCCAAGTCCATCAAGTACCCCCTGGTCATGAAGCCGATCATCGGGGGCGGCAGCATGTTCGTCCGCCGAGTCGACAGCCCGGAGGAGCTGGCCGAGCATTTCGAGGAGATCCGGCAGGGCGCTTGGGCCGGGTTCGACTACGACCCGCTGTTTTTCCTGAAGTCTCAGTACTCAGAAGGGATTCTGCTCGAAGGGTTCCTCACCGGTGATGAGATCAGCGTCGAAAGCTATGTGCAGAACGGCGAGACGACCATTGTCGCCGTTCACGACAAGCCGACGCCGATGGACGGTCCCTTCTTCGAGGAGACGTTCTACGCGACTCCGACCGTGCTGACGGGCGAGACGCTGGAGAAGGTGAAGAAGTTCACGACGCTGGCCCATGAGGGGCTCGGCATCACTCAAGGCGCTACGCACACCGAGTTCCGGGTCTCGCCGGAAGGCGAGCCCTACATTCTGGAGACCGGCGCTCGTCTGGGTGGCGGCCCGATCTACCAGAGTGTGCTGCTGTCGACCGGCGTCGACATGGTCGAGGTTCTGACCAAGGTGTCGCTGGGCTCGGATGCGGATGTGGTCGTGAACAGCGAGAACTTCCAGCACGTCGGCTTCTCGCTGCATTTCGCGGAGAAGCCGGGTGAACTCGTCGCTGTTGACGGAGTCGAGGCGCTGGAAGCCGACGACAGCGTCTCGGAGGTCATGATCTACCGCCGGCTCGGCGAGCAGGTCGATGTGCCGCCGCGGGTCTGGCAGGCGCACGGACACGTGATCTTCACGGGGGACTCCCGTGAAGACATTCTTGAGAAGCAGCAGACCATCAATCAGACCCTCCGTTTCCGCGTCCGGTGACTGATATGCAAGATTCATTTGTTTTCCGTGAACCCATCACGCTGATCGACAAGGAGTTCCGCGGATGAGCGGAAGCACCTCCGTAGCCGAATACCGCGGCGGTGAGAACGTCGCCGAGCTCGTCCGCTCCGGTTTCGTCGAAAGTTTCCACCGCGGCTCTGTCGCGGTGGTCGACTCCTCGGGCGCACTGGTCAAGTCGGTCGGTGATGTGGCCGCTCCGGTCTTCCCGCGGTCGGCCGTCAAGCCGGTTCTCGCTGTCGCGATGCTGCGCGCGGGATGGCTGCCCCGCAGCGCCGCCGAACTCGCGGTCGCCGCGGCAAGCCACCGGGGCGAGCCGATGCATGTGGCGAAGGTCAAGGAGATCCTGTCGGGCGCCGGGCTCGGCGAGGACGCGCTCCAGTGCCCGGCGGACTTCCCCGTCGACCCAGCCGCCCACCGGGCGCTGATCGCCGCCGGAGCCGAGGCGCGGCAGGTGTACATGGCCTGTTCGGGCAAGCACGCGGCGATGCTTGCGGCATGTGGGGCCAACGGCTGGGACACCGAGACCTATCGGGAGCTCGATCACCCGCTGCAGAAGCTGGCCGCGTCCGTGGTCGAGGAACTGTCCGGTGACCCGGTCACCGCGACCGGTGTCGACGGATGCGGAGTACCGATCTTCGCCGTGAGTCTGACTGGTCTGGCGCGCGCGATGACCCGACTGGTCGAGGCGCCCGAGGGCACCCATGAGCGGCAGGTCGCCGACGCGATGCGTGCCCACCCGCAGTTGGTCGAGGGCACCGACCAGCTGGACACCCGGGCGATGACGGCTGTCCCGGGCCTGCTGGTGAAACTGGGGGCCGAGGGCTTGCACCTGCTGGCCTCGCCGGGAGCCGGGGCGGTGGCGGTGAAGATCGATGACGGCGCGAGCCGCGCCTCGATGCCCGTGGCGCTGCGCGCGTTCACCGAGTTCGGTGGGCTGGTGGTGCCCGAAGCGGCCAGGGCCACCGTCGAGGAGCTTCTCTCACCGCAGCTGTGGGGTGGCGGCCGACCGGTCGCCCACCTGCGCACGCTGCTGTAGGGGATCGCCGTCGCCGGATGGCGGACACCGCTGTCCGGCAAGATGTCCCGGGTGCGCCGCGCGGGCCCGCGGCGTGCTGATGTCCTGCTGTGCCCGTCCCGCACACCGAGCCGTCCCTGCTCTCCCGCTCACTCTCCGAAGAAGGAACCGAAGCACCATGAGTGTCCTGATCCTGCACACCAGCACTCCCAACCGTAAGCCGCACTTCGCCCGTGCCCGGCAGTACGGTGAGCGGCTGTTGCTGATCGTCAACGGCCCGACGTGGGAGCCGGAGTTCGTGGACCGCGTGGTGGACGCGGACACCAGCAGCATCGCGGAGACGGTGGCCGCGGCCCGGGAGCTGGCAGCATCGGAGAGCGAGCCCGTAGAGGCAGTCGTCTCCTTCGTCGAGCACAGCGTGCCTGCCGCCGCGGCGGTCGCCGCCGCGCTCGATCTGCCGTTCATCTCCGAACGGACCGCGCATATCGCCCGCAACAAGTTCGAGATGCGTACCGAGTTCGCCCGGCACGGCTCCGTCCCCGGACCGGGGTTCGGCCTCGCACACACCCTCGACGAGGCCCGCGAACTGGGGGAGGGCATCGGCTATCCGCTCGTGATGAAGCCACTCATCGGCGGCGGCAGTATGTTCGTGCGCCGCGTCGACAGCAGGGCCGAACTCGATGAGCACTTCGACATGATCCGCGGCGGGGCCTGGGACGGCTTCGACTATGACCCGCTGCACCAGGCGGACCGTGCCAAGTACGGCGCGGCGCTGCTGCTGGAAGGCTACGTAGAGGGCAGTGAGGTCAGTGTCGAGTCCGTCGTACGCGACGGAGAGACTCAGGTCGTGGCGATCCATGACAAGCCGCTGCCGATGGAGGGCCCCTACTTCCAGGAGGTCTTCTTCCGTACGCCCTCCCAGCTCTCCCCCGAGGTCCAGGCCCGCATCGTGGAGCTGACAGGCCATGCGCACGAAGCACTGGGCATCCGCACCGGTGTCACGCACACCGAGTTCCGTATCCCTGCGAACGGTGAGCCGGTCATACTCGAGACCGCTGCCCGGCTCGGCGGGCTCCAGGTCTACACCTCGGTGCTCACCAGCACCGGCGTCGATATGGTGGACGTCATTCTGGACGTCGCGCTGAACCGTGAGCCCGACCTGAAGGGGACCGGTGCCGCGCGTCCGACCGGCTTCTTCGGCTTCTCCGCCGAGCAGGCCGGTGTGATCACCGCCATCCACGGTGTCGAGGAGGCCCGCGCGATGGAGGGCGTCGTGGAGGTGAAGGTGTACAAGGCTGTGGGCGACACCATCGAGGAGTCCTCGCATGTCGGGCAGGCGCACGGGCACGTGATCTTCACCGCTGACGACCCCGCGGGTCTCGACGCCCGCTTCAACGAACTGCGCGCCATGCTGCGGATGGAGGCGGCCGCTCAGTGAACGCGTGGGCCGCCGCCGGGCTGTCGCGACCGTGCCGAGCGTTGCGGTACACGGCGGCCGGCGGGTGCCCTGTCGGCCCGTTCTCTCCGTCCGGCGGCGTGACCGACGCCGGACGGACCGCGGGCATCGCCGCACGCCCGTACGCTGTTCTCCGCCCGGTGCGCCCCGATCTCCTCACATCGGATGAGGCCGAGGACTCGTTGCCCGAGGGGTTGCCCGACGTCCGGTTGCCCGATCGAACCGCCGGACCTGCCGGGGTTCTGCTGGACATGGACGACACTCTCGTCGACTTCAGCAGGGCGAGTCCTGCGGCGCTGGCCGAAGTGCTGGGCCCGGAAGGCCATTTCGAGACGTGGATGGCACTGACCGACCATTGGTATCCGCATTTCACCTCCGGAGAACTGAGCTATCGGGCGCTGGAGCGGAACCGGCTCGCCGACATGCTCACCCTGCTGGGCCGTCCTGTTCCTGGCACCGCCGATCTCGACGAGCTCGATGCGCGACGCAAACAGGCCGTGGAATCCCGTCTTCGGCTCTATCCCGACGTTCTTCCCTTCCTTCGGCGGGTGCGCGCCGCTGGATACCGGATCGGAATCCTGTCCAACTCGGACGGGGTCCAGCAGCGGCGCCGAATCGCCCAGTTGGGCCTGGAGCCGTGGCTTGACGCGATCACCGTCTCGTCCGAGTCAGGCCTGGCTAAACCCTCACCGGAATCCTTCGCCCTGGCCTGTGGCCGGCTCGGCACGCCACCGGACCGTACGGTGCACATCGGCGACAGCCTGGAGAACGACGCTCTCGGCGCGCAACGAGCCGGCTTGGCGGCGGTCTGGCTGTGCAGGAACGCCCTCGACGGAGTACCTGCCGTCGCGGGCATCACGGCGGTCGAGAGCTTGGACGCCGTCTTTCGGTAGCTCTCGGCCGAACGTGATCGTCCGGGGCTGTCCCGGCATGGCGGGTTGCCGTGCCCCCTTCCCGCGCCCCCATTTGTTGCGGAGGGATGAAATCCGCTCCTTACGGTGTTGGTGCCTTCCGGAAGATCAGGCGGAACAGCTGGATCAGCGGAACGGGAGGTAACGCGTGACGGGCGCGGAGCGACAGGGGTGGGGCCGGCGGCTGACCGGGTACGCGTGGCGGTACCGGCGCAACGTCCTGCTCGCGCTCGGGTCCTCGCTCGCCGGGATGGCCGTCATGGCCCTCGTCCCGCTGATCACCAAGGTGATCATCGACGACGTCGTCACCGACCGCACCCGCTCGCTCGCCGTCTGGACCGGCCTCCTCGTCGGCGCCGCCGTCCTCGTCTACATCGCCACCTACATCCGCCGCTACTACGGCGGCCGGCTCGCCCTGGATGTCCAGCACGACCTGCGTACGGACATGTACACGACGATCACCCGGCTCGACGGCAAGCGGCAGGACGAGCTCTCCACCGGGCAGGTCGTCGGCCGGGCCACCAGCGACCTCCAGCTCATCCAGGGGCTGCTGTTCATGCTCCCGATGACCATCGGGAACATCCTGCTCTTCCTCATGTCCCTGGTGATCATGGCGTGGCTCTCCCTGCCGCTCACCCTCGTGGCCCTCGCCGTCGCCCCCGCGCTCTGGCTCATCGCCCGCCGTTCCAAGGCCCGCCTCTTCCCCGCCACCTGGTACGCCCAGGGCCAGGCCGCCGCCGTCGCCGGGGTCGTCGACGGGGCCGTCTCCGGGGTCCGGGTCGTCAAGGGGTTCGGGCAGGAGGACCAGGAGACCGGCAAGCTCCGCGAGGTCAGCCGACGGCTCTTCGCCGGGCGGCTGCGCACCATCCGGCTGAACTCCCGCTACACCCCCGCCCTCCAGGCCGTGCCCGCGCTCGGCCAGGTCGCCATGCTCGCCCTCGGCGGCTGGCTGGCCACCCGGGGCGAGATCACCCTCGGCACGTTCGTCGCCTTCTCCACCTACCTCGCCCAGCTCGTCGGCCCGGTCCGGATGCTCGCCATGGTCCTCACCGTCGGCCAGCAGGCCCGCGCAGGTGTGGAACGCGTCCTGGAGCTCATCGACACCGAGCCGTCGATGCGGGACGGTACGAAGGAGCTGCCCCCCGACGCCCCGGCCGGGATCGAGTTCGACGACGTACGGTTCGGTTACGCGCCGCTTCGCTCCGACTCCGCCACAGACACGGACCCTGGAAGCGGAGCCTCCGACCGGCCCGTGCTCGACGGGTTCTCGCTCACCGTCGAACCCGGTGAGACCGTCGCGATCGTCGGCGCCTCCGGCAGCGGCAAGTCCACCGTCTCGCTCCTCCTGCCCCGCTTCTACGACGTCTCCCACGGCGCCGTCCTGATCGGCGGCCACGACGTCCGCGAGCTCACCCAGGCCTCCCTGCGCTCCGCCATCGGGCTCGTACCGGAGGACAGCTTCCTCTTCTCCGACACCGTCCGCTCCAACATCGCCTACGGCTTCCCCGACGCCACCCAGGAGCAGATCGAGCAGGCCGCCCGCGCCGCCCAGGCCCACGGGTTCATCTCCGAGCTGCCCGACGGGTACGACACCACCGTCGGCGAGCACGGCCTCACCCTCTCCGGCGGCCAGCGCCAGCGCGTCGCCCTCGCCCGCGCCATCCTCACCGACCCCCGCCTCCTCCTCCTGGACGACGCCACCTCCGCCGTCGACGCCCGCGTCGAGCACGAGATCCACGAGGCGCTGCGCCAGGTCATGGAGGGCCGGACCACCCTCCTCATCGCCCACCGCCGCTCCACCCTCCAGCTCGCCGACCGCATCGCCGTCCTGGAGGGCGGGAAGCTCGCCGCGATCGGCACCCACGAGGAGCTGGAGCGCACCTCCCCGCTCTACCGCCGCCTGCTCACCGACCCGGACGAGCTCGGCGGTACGTCCCCGGGTCACCGGCCGCCGCGCGCCGAGGCGGACCCCGACGACGGCCGCGCCCTCCAGAAGGAGCTGGACGCCGAGTTCGACGCCGAGCGCGGGGTCACGCCCGAGCTGTGGATCCGCAAGGAGGAGGACCGGGACGCCTCCGTCGCCGGGATGCCCGCCACCCCCGAGCTGCTCGCCCAGGTCGAGGCCCTGCCGCCCGCCACGGACACCCCGCGGGTCGACGAGGCGCGTGCCGTGCGGTCCGAGGAGTCGTACGGGCTGCGACGGCTGCTGCGCGGCTTCGGCGGAGCCCTGCTCCTGGCCCTCGGGCTGGTCGCCGTCGACGCCGGGATGGGCCTGCTGCTGCCGGTCCTGATCCGGTACGGCATCGACGAGGGCGTCACGCAGGTGTCGATCGGGGCGGTGTGGGCGGCCTCCGCGATCGCCCTGGCCGTCGTGCTCGTGCAGTGGGTGGCCCAGACCGGCGAGATCCGGATGACCGGCCGGACCGGCGAGCGGGTCCTCTACTCGCTCCGCCTCAAGATCTTCGCCCAGCTCCAGCGGCTCGGCCTCGACTACTACGAGCGCGAGCTGACCGGCCGGATCATGACCCGGATGACGACGGACGTGGACGCGCTCTCCACGTTCCTCCAGACCGGCCTGGTCACCGCCTTCGTCTCCGTCGTCACCTTCTTCGGCATCATGGTCGCCCTGCTCGTCCTGGACATCCAGCTCGCCCTGGTCGTCTTCGCGACCCTGCCCGTGCTGATCGTCGGGACCTTCTTCTTCCGCCGCAGCAGCGTCAAGGCGTACGAACTGGCCCGTGAGCGCATCAGCGGGGTCAACGCCGACCTCCAGGAGTCCGTCTCCGGTCTCCGTATCGTCCAGGCCTTCGGCCGGGAGCACGACGGCGCCGCCCGTTACGCCGAGCGCAGCGACCAGTACCGCCGGGCCCGGGTCCGCGGCCAGTGGCTGATCTCGGTCTACTTCCCGTTCGTCCAGCTCCTGGCCTCCGTCGCCGCGGCCGCCGTGATCATCGTCGGCGCGGGCCGGATCGACAACGGCACGCTGACCACCGGCGCCCTGGTCGCCTACCTCCTCTACATCGAGCTGTTCTTCGCCCCCGTCCAGCAGCTCTCCCAGGTCTTCGACGGCTACCAGCAGGCCACCGTCTCCCTCGGCCGCATCCAGGAGCTGCTGCGCGAACCCACCTCCACCGCCGACCCCGACGAACCGCTGGACGTGCTCTCCCTGCGCGGCGAGATCGCCTTCGAGGACGTCGCCTTCGCCTACGGGGACGAGGAAGAGGCCCTGACCGGCGTCGACCTGCGCATCCCGGCCGGGCAGACCGTCGCCTTCGTCGGCGAGACGGGCGCGGGCAAGTCCACCCTGGTCAAGCTCGTCGCCCGGTTCTACGACCCCACCAGCGGGCGCGTCACCGCCGACGGCACGGACCTGCGGCGGCTCGACATGACCGCCTACCGCCACCGCCTCGGCGTCGTCCCCCAGGAGGCGTACCTCTTCGCCGGTACGGTCCGTGACGCCATCGCCTACGGGCTGCCCGACGCCACCGACGCCCGGGTGGAGGCCGCCGCCCGCGCGGTCGGCGCGCACGAGATGATCGCCACCCTGGAGGACGGCTACCTCCACGAGGTCGCCGAGCGCGGCCGCAACCTCTCCGCCGGGCAGCGCCAGCTCATCGCGCTCGCCCGCGCCGAGCTCGTCGACCCGGACATCCTGCTCCTGGACGAGGCCACCGCCGCCCTGGACCTCGCCACGGAGGCCCTGGTCAACCGGGCCACCGACCGGCTCGCCGGGCGGCGCACCACGCTGGTGGTGGCCCACCGCCTGACCACCGCCGCCCGCGCCGACCGGGTCGTGGTGATGGACCAGGGGCGGGTGGTCGAGGACGGTACGCACGACGAGTTGCTGGCCCTGGACGGGAAGTACGCCCGGCTGTGGCGCACGTTCATAGGGGAGGGCATAGGGGAGGACGAACCAGCGGGTGTGTGAACCACCCCCCCCCAGACCCGCTCATGCAACCTCCTGGGGGTCTGCTGCGTCGTAGCCAGGGACGCACAGGTGCGTACAGACGTCAGGTGGGGGCAAGGATGTTCGACAGGGCGGCGGGATTCCGGATACCGCAGGGGCAGAAGAGACCTGGCAGGGCTGACGGGACCGCAGCGGTGCGGTCCGTCGTGGCGCGTCTGCTCGTCCTGCCGCTGGTGGCCGGTCTCGGTCTCGTCCTCGGCGCCCCGGCCACGGCCGGTGCCGCCTCCGTCTGCTCCGGCCGGCCGGCGAAGACCGTCACGTTCTCCACGGGGGAGCTGCGGGTCTACAAGAGCCGCACCCACGCCTGTGCCGTCACCGTCGCCAAGAAACCGGGCAAGCGGCGCGCGATGAGCGTCACGCTCCAGGCGCGCGGTGGACGCGTGGTCAGCGACAGCGGCTCGTACACCAAGATGGCGGGTCCGGTGACGGTGAACGCCCTCAACCGCTGCGTCCGGGCCACCGGATCGGTCGCCGGGAAGTCGGCCGCCACCGGCTGGATCCTGTGCTGAGCGGCGGCCGGTAAGGAGCGGCCGGAAGGCGTCAGGAATCAGGACACGCCCAACTGGGTCTGGCGTGGAGTGCGTTGCCCTCGCTAAGTTCACGGCGACTGTTGTGAACCAAGGGGAGGGTGTATGCGCAAGGTGCTCACAGGTGCTCTGTCGCTCGCGGTGCTCATCGGCACAGTGGGGGCGGCGGGAGCCACGGCCGGTGCGGCCACCGCCGCGGAACCGGACGCGAAGAGCAGCGGCAGCGCCGCCGCCATCAGCGGCCAGGCGAGCGGCAAGGACATCAAGGATCGCATCCTGGCGATCCCGGGGATGAGCCTGATAGAGGAGAAGCCCTACGCCGGCTACCGCTACTTCGTCCTCGGCTACACCCAGCCGGTCGACCACCGGCGTCCGTCCAAGGGAACGTTCCAGCAGCGGATCACCGTGCTGCACAAGGACACCTCCCGGCCGACGGTGTTCGCCACCAGCGGCTACCACGTCTCCACCAACCCGAGCCGCAGCGAGCCGACGCAGATCGTCGACGGGAACCAGGTCTCCCTGGAGTACCGTTTCTTCACCCCGTCCCGCCCGGCGCCCGCCGACTGGTCCAAGCTCGACATCTGGCAGGCGGCGAGCGACCAGCACCGGGTGTTCACGGCGCTCAAGAAGATCTACCCGAAGAAGTGGCTGGCCACCGGCGGCTCCAAGGGCGGCATGACCGCCACGTACTTCGAGCGGTTCTACCCGAAGGACATGGACGGCATCGTCGCGTACGTCGCGCCCAACGACGTCGTGGACAAGGAGGACTCCGCCTACGACCGGTTCTTCCGGAACGTCGGAACCAAGGAGTGCCGCGACCGGCTCCAGGGGGTGCAGCGCGAGGCGCTGATCCGCCGGGCCCCGCTCCAGAAGAAGTACAAGGAGGAGGCCACGGCGGGCGGCTGGACCTTCAACACCACCGGTTCCCTCGACCGGTCCTACGAGGCCACCGTCATGGACTACGTCTGGGCGTTCTGGCAGTACTCCCACCTCAGCGACTGCGGCCAGATCCCGGCCGACGCCCGGAACGCCACCGACGAGGAGATCTGGAACTCCGTCGACGGGGTCTCCGGCTTCTCCTTCTACACGGACCAGGGCCTGGAGCCGTACACCCCGTACTACTACCAGGCGGGCACCCAGCTCGGATCGCCGGACATCAAGCAGCCCTGGCTCGGCAGCCTGAGCCGCTACGGCTACCAGCCCCCGCGCAACTTCGTGCCCCGCTCCATCCCCATGAAGTTCGACCGGGGCGCGATGCGGGACGTGGACAGCTGGGTCAAGAACAACGCCCGGCAGATGATGTACGTCTACGGGGAGAACGACCCGTGGGGTGCGGAGCCCTTCCGCCTCGGGCGCGGGGCCAGGGACAGCCACATCTTCACCGTGCCGGGCGGCAACCACGGCGCCCGGGTCTCCGGTCTCGTCGACGCCGAGAAGGCGAAGGCCACCGCCGCCATCCAGCGCTGGGCGGGTGTCGCCCCGGCAGCTGTCCAGGCGGACCCGGCGAAGGCGAAGCCGCTGGCGAAGTTCGACACGCGCCTCGACCAGCGCAACGGGGAGATCGAGCGCGGCGAGGAGGTTCTGCGCCCGTAGCCCCTCGCCCGTAGCCCCTCCCGTGGAGGGCTCTACGGGCGGGCCGCGCCCGCCGTCGTCTCCGCAGCAACCGGGAGCCGGCGGGCGCAGCCCACGGGCGCGTCCCCCCGCAGCGAGACGAACAGGTGCGTCGTCTCCGGGCACTCCTCCCGCCGCTGCACCGCCGACGCGACCCGGTACCGCGGGGGCTGCTCACCCGAGCCGTCGCACGCGGTCTCCTTCACCTCGCCCGCGCGGGAGGCCGTGACGCAGTCCCCGACGACGGTCAGCGGACCACCGCCCTGCCCCGGGTCGCCCGGATGCGGCGGCTCCAGATTGCGCATGCAGGCGTAGCCGCTGGTGAGGCGGGAGCGGGCGCCCTCGCCCGTCTCGGAGATGTGCAGCACGAAGTCGGTGGCGGGCGGGCAGAGCGGGCCCGACGCGGCGGCGCCCAGGTGCCGGGCGAGGACCGTGGCCTGGGCCTTCTCGCTGCGGCAGGAGACCTCCCGGATCTCGGGCCCGCGCGAACTGCAGTCGGCGGGGCCGAGGAACACCACCCCGTACGGGGAGGGGCCCGGGGAGGCAGGGACCGGGCCCCGGTCGTCGGTGGCGCTGCCCTGCGGAAGCCGGCAGCCGGTCAGGAGCAGGGGCAGTAGCAGGAGGATCAGGAACAGCGCGGTTGTTCCCGGGAGAAGGGCCGGGCGTACCGGCCCCGGGGACGCGCAGGTGTCGGCGTATGCGTCCGATTCGTCCATGGTCAACCCCCGATGCGTCCGTCCAGACGTACACCCGGCGCGGTCCGCCGGAGCGGGGCCACGCCGGGTGTACGGGGTACGCGGGGAGCTCTTTGCGTCGGCGGCGGGGTGCCGTGGCCGTACGGGGTGCGTAGGGCTAGTACGACAGTCCGTGGCCCACCGGGTACAGCACCTGTGCCGGGTCGTCCGCCCGCTGCACCGGGACCGGGAGCCTGCCCTCCGGACCGGCGCGGCCCGCGATCACCCGGGCGGCGGCGCGGAGTTCGACGTCCGTCCAGGAGTAGGACGCCAGGACCGCGGCCACTCCACGTCCGACGAGGTGGGCGGCGTCGTACGGGTTGCGGATCGCGACGGCGACCACCGGGACACCGGTCGCCACGAGGGCGTCGACAAGGGCGAGTTGGGTACTGCTCGCGGTGATGTTGTACGTGGCCACGACCACCGCGTCCCTGCCCTGTGCGGCGGCGACGGCTTCGGCGATCTTTGCCTGGTTCGGAGCCGTACCGGTGGACAACGCCGTTGCGGAGAAGCCCAGTTCGGTGAAGGCCCCGGTCAGGGTGGTGGTCGGCGGGCCCGTCGTGCCGGACGGGGACGCCGGGTCGGCACCCACCACCAGCAGCCGGCGGTGGGTGCGGCGCGAGAGCGGGAGCAGGGCGCCGGGGTCGGCGAGCAGGGTCGTCGTGCGCTCGGCGATCCGGTCGGCGTCGGCGAGGTGCTCGCGGATGCCGACCGTGCGGTCGACGCCCCGGCCGCTGACGAACGGGTCGCGGAAGAGCCCCAGCTTCGACTTGAGCCGGAGAATCCGCAGGATCGATTCATCGACTCTTGCCTCGCTGATCTCGCCCTCCCTGACCGCCTCCAGTACCGCGTTCCACGCGACCGACAGGTTCGGCGGGTTGAGCAGCTGGTCCACGCCCGCCAGCAGCGCCAGGACCGGGACGCGGTCGTCGCCGTACTTCGTCCGTACGCCCTCCATGCCGAGCGAGTCCGTGACCACCACCCCGTCGTACCCCAGCTCCTCGCGGAGGATGCCGGTGAGGATCGGCCGGGAGAGCGTGGCCGGGTCCTCGGACGGGTCGAGCGCCGGGACGACGATGTGCGCGGTCATGATGGAGTCGATACGGGCCCGGATCGCGGCCCGGAACGGCGGCGCGTCCAGCTCCTCCCACTCCTGCCGGGTGTGCTCGATGACGGGCAGTCCGGTGTGGCTGTCGACGCTGGTGTCGCCGTGGCCGGGGAAGTGCTTGGCGGTGGCCGCGATCCCGGCGCCCTGGTACCCCTTCACCTGCGCCGCGACCAGCTCGGCCACCGCCTCGGGGTCGGAGCCGAAGGAGCGGACGCCGATGACGGGGTTGGCCGGGTTGACGTTGACGTCGGCGTCGGGTGCGTAGTTCTGGCTGATGCCGAGCGCGGCCAGCTCGGTGCCCGCGATCCAGGCCGCCCGCCGGGTGTCGGAGCGCGAGCCGCCCGCGCCGAGGGCCATCGCGCCCGGCAGCAGCGTGGCGGGCTTCCCGACCCGGCAGACGATGCCGTGTTCCTGGTCGGTGGAGACGATCACCGGTACGCCGGAGCGGGCGGTGAGCGCGGCGTGCTGGATGCCGTTGGAGAGGGCGGCGATCTGGTGCGGGTCGCGGGTGTTGTGCGCCCAGGTGAAGTAGATGATCCCGCCGACGTGGTACGTGGAGACCAGCTCGGCTGCGGTACGGACCCCGATCTCGCGGAGGTTCGCGTCGATGTCGGCCTGGTCCGGGTCGGTGGCGGAGTGCCCGTACACCCGCATCACGAAGAGCTGGCCGACCTTCTCCTCCAGGCTCATCCCGGCGATGATCCGCCGCAGCCCTCGGTCGGTGGAGGCGGTGTCGTGGGGGTGGCCGGACAGGGGGTGCGCGGATGCGGTGCCGGTGGCCGCTGCGACCGTGGCGGCTGCGGTGGCGGTGAGGAGGGTGCGTCGTGAGGTGCGGTGGGGCACGTGAGCTCCTTCCCGGGGGTGAAAGAAACTTCCAAGATGATACGGATATAGGGAAAGTAACTTTCGGTCAAGGGGGCGGGAGAGGAGCGGGAGCGACACGCGCGCGAAGGAGTGGCCGCTCCTCTCCCGCCCTCTGGGAGCGCCGAAAAGGCTCAGGCGGCCGTGAACGCCAGGACCGTGTTGTGCCCGCCGAAGCCGAGCGAATGGCTGAGGGCGAGGCCGATGCGCTGGGGCCGGGCGGCCGTACGGACGAGGTCGATGCCCGCCGTGGTGGCGTCCGGGGCCGTGAAGTTGGCGGTGGGGGGAGCGGTCGAGCGGGCGATGCTGAGCACGGTCAGGGCCGCCTCGATCGCCCCGGCCGCGCCCATGGTGTGTCCCAGGACGCCCTTGGCCGAGGTGACGGAGGGGCGGTTCCCGGACCCGTACAGCTCGCGGATCGCCGTGGCCTCCACCGCGTCGTTGAGCGCGGTGCTCGTGCCGTGGGCGTTGATGTGGTCGACCTCGCCCGGGGAGTGGCCGGCCAGGGCCAGCGCCTCCCGGGTCGCCGCCCGCAGCCCGGCGCCTTCGGGGTGCGGGGCGGTGGGGTGGTGGGCGTCGCCGGTCGCGCCGTACCCGGCGAGCAGCGCCAGGGGCCGGACCGTGCGGGCGGCGGCGTGGACCGTACGTTCCAGGACGAGCACCCCGCACCCCTCGCCCAGCACGAAACCGTCGCGGTCCCGGTCGAACGGACGCGAGGCGGAGCCGGGGTCACCCTCCCGCCGGGACAGCGCGCCCATCTTGGCGAACGCCGAGGCGCACAGGGGCGTGACCATGGCATCCGTACCGCCTGCCACGGCGATGTCGCACGCCCCCGCCCGCAGCAGCAGCGCGGCCGTGATGATCGCCGTAGCCCCCGAGGCGCAGGCGGTCGAGGTCTGCAACGAGGGCCCCGTGGCGCCGAGTTCGAGGGCGAGCTGACCGGCGGCCATGTTCGGGAGGAACGCGGGGAGCGTCAGCGGGGAGAGCGCGCCGGGGCCGGAGGCGAGCAGCTTGCGGTGTTGCGCCTCCAGGGTGGAGATCCCGCCCGCCGCCGTGCCCACGACCACCGCGACCCGCCCCGCATCCCAGCGCGCCGGATCCAGCCGGGCCGATGCGAGGGCCTCGCGGGCAGCGGTCAGGAGGAACCGGGTGGCGGGGTCGAACCGCCAGAGCCGGCCCCGTACCCGCTCCTGCGGCGGCACCCGGCAGGCGAGGCGCACGGGCGCGCCCGCCTCCGCCAGTACGGGGTCGGTGCGCGCGGTCGCCCGCCCGGCGCACACCGCGTCCCAGGTGGGCTCGGTGCCGGTGCCGCCGGGGGTGACGAGGCCGATGCCGGTGACGGCGATGCCGATGGTCACGGTGTGCCGCCCGCCTTCTCCGGGGCGAGCAGGGCCGCGACCGAGCGGGCCACCTCCGCCACCGTCAGTTCGGCGGTGGCCTCGGAGTCGTCGAGCGGGACCTCCCACTCCTCCTGGAGGGTGACGTAGAGCTCCACCACGGCGAGGGAGTCCAGGTCCAGGTCGCCGAGGGTGGCGTCCGGGCGGATCTGATCGGCGGCGACCTCGAACTTGTCGCCGAGCAGGGTCACGAGGTGGCTGTAGACGTGTTCCATCGGGGGCTCCTCACAGAGGGCGAAGGGGTGGTGGTCGTCGTCGTACGAGAGGTGGGGACGGCGTCCGGCGGCTCGGCCAGCGGCCTGACGTTCGGCCAGTTCAGGGCGGCGGACGCCCAGGTGAAGCCGCCGCCGAACGCGGTGAGCAGGGTGCGCCCGCCCGGCTCCACCGCCCGGTGCACGGACGGTTCGGCCAGGACGAGGGGGACGGAGGCGGCGGCGGTGTTGCCGAGCTCGCGGATGTTGCCGTACCGGTGGGCGGGCGCGATGCCCAGCCGGTCGCCGACGGAGTCGAGGATGCGCTGGTTGGCCTGGTGGCCGATGAACGCCCGTACGGAGTCGGCCGTCCAGCCGGTCCGCCGCAGCACGGCCTCGGAGGAGTGCGTCATACGGCGTACGGCGTGGGCGTAGACGGCACGGCCCTCCATGTGGAAGTAGTGCGCGTCCGGGGTGGGCGGCGGCAGGTGGAGCGGGTGGCGGGCCCCGCCGCCGGGCACGGTGATGGCCGCCCGGCCGCTGCCGTCCGAGCCGAGGTCCGTGGTGAGGACGGCCCCGGGCTCGTCCCGTACCCCGGGCCGCAGGAGCACCGCCCCGGCCCCGTCACCGAAGATCGGGGCGGTGGTCCGGTCGGTGGGATCGACGATGGCGGTGTAGGTCTCCGCCGCGATCACCAAGGGCGTGGCGCAGACACCGCCGCGCACCAGTCCGGCCGCGACGGCCAGCGCGTACAGGAACCCCGAGCAGACCGCCGAGACGTCGAACGCGGCGACCGTCCCGAGGCCGAGCCGGTACGCGACCTCCGGGGCGGTCGCCGGGCACGGGTGGTCGGGGGTGGAGGTGGCCAGCAGCACCAGGTCCGGGCGGGCGCCCCCGGCGGAGGCGAGCGCCGCCCGGCCCGCGCCGACGGCCAGGTCCCCGGTGCTCGTGCCGGGGGAGGCGTGGCGGCGGCGCTCGATGCCGGTGCGGTCCCGGATCCAGCCCGCGTCGGTCAGCAGGGCGCCGCGCGCGATGACGGCGTCGTTGTCGACCACGCGGGGCGGGAGACAGGAGCCGATGCCCACGATGACGGCGGTGGGGTTCTCCGTCCGCATGCTCAGGCCGCCGCGAAGGGCGAGGGCGGTTTCGGGTGACCGGCCAGCCCGCCGTCCGGAACCGCCAACCCCCCGTCGACGACCAGCGCATGACCGGTCACGAACGAGGAGGCGGGCGAGGCGAGGAACAGGGTCGCGCCGACCACCTCGTCCGTCGTGGCCCAACGCCCCATCGGCACATGGCTGGTGAGCCAGTCCGACAGGGCGTCGGCCTCACGGGCGAACGCGGTCATGTCCGTACGTGTCCACCCCGGGCAGAGCGCGTTGACCCGGACGCCCTGCCGGGCCCAGCCGACCGCGAGACTCCGTGCCAACGACAACTGGGCCGCCTTCGTGGCCGCGTACGCCTCCATCATCGGCGTGCCGACGATCCCGGCGATCGACGACATCAGGACGAGACTGGCCCGCCCGGACTCCACCAGGTACGGGTGGGAGGCGCGGCAGACGGCGGCCGTGGCGTTGAGGTTGATGGAGATGACGGCCTCCCAGTCCCGCTGCTCGGCCTGCTGGAGCGGTATCAGCAGCGGGCTGCCGTCCTCGGCGGTGGGCAGGGTGCCCGCGTTGTGCACGACGACGTCGAGCCCGCCGAGCGCGGCGGCGGCCCGGTCGGCCAGGCCCGCCGCCACACCCGGCTCGGCGAGGTCCCCGTCGAGCGCCACGGCCTTGCGCCCCCGCTCCTCCACCGCCCGTACGGTGGCGTCGAGTGCGGGCAGGGTCCGGGCGGTCAGGGCCAGGTCGCACCCGGCGTCGGCGAGTCCTTCCGCGACGGCGCGGCCGATGCCCCGCGACGCACCGGTCACCAGGGCGCGGGCACCGTCCAGGCGGAAGAGGTCCACAGCGTTCATGGCAGGTTCCTTTCTGACACGTTCGGTACAGGGGGATGCGGTACGGAGGCGGGTACGGGCATCAGCGCGCGGGCCCCGCTCCAGGTGAGGAGCGCGCTGCCCCAGGTCATTCCGGCGCCGAACACGGTGATCAGCACCCGGTCCCCGGGGCGCAGGCCATGGCGGGCAGCGGCGGCGGCGAGCGCGTAGGCGGCGCTGGCGGCCCCGATGTTGCCGACCTGGTCACCGACGACGACCAGGCGGTCCGGCGGGATGCCCAGTTCGCCGCCGAGGCGTCGCAGCAGTACGGGGTTGGGCTGATGGCAGACGAAGCAGGCGATGTCCTGTACGCCGAGCCCGGCGCGGTCCAGGGCCTCGGTGATCAGCCGGGGCAGCACGTCCACGATGAACCGGCTGACGCTCCGCCCGTCCATGTGGATGTGGTGGCTCCCGGCGGCGAGCGTGGCCGGGGCGGCGGGCAGCCTGCTGCCGCCGCCGGGGATCAGGACGAGTCCGGCCTGCGTCCCGTCGGAGCCGAGCCGGAAGTCCGCGAACCCGTACGGTTCGTCCACCGGTCCCAGCACGGCGGCGGCCGCCCCGTCGGCGAAGAGGACCGAGGTGCCCCGGTCGCCGCGGTCCAGGAACTTGGAGTACGCCTCCACCCCGACCACCACCGCGTAGCCGTCCGCTCCGGCGCCGCGCAGCCAGTCGTACGCCACCTTGGCCGCGAACAGCCAGCCGGAGCAGGCCGCGCCGACGTCCAGGGCGACGGCCCGGTGGGCGCCCACGAGGGCCTGGACACGGCAGGCGGTGGAGGGGCCGAGTTCGTCGGGGGTGGAGGTCGCGCAGACCAGCAGCCCGACGTCCGCGATGCCGATCCCCGCCGCCTCGACCGCCGAACGGACCGCGTGGGCGGCCAGGTCGGAGGCCGCCTCGTCGGGTCCGGCCACATGGCGGGTGAGGACGCCGGTACGTTCCCCGATCCACTGGGCGGTCACTCCGGCGTCCCGGGCCACCTCTTCGTTGCTGCGGGTGCCGGGCGGGAGGTGGGTGCCCAGGCCGAGGACGCCGACGCGGCGGGTGGCGGCGGCCGTATCGGCGGTCATATCGGCGGTCATGAGGTGGCCCCGCGCGTCCAGGTGAGGGTGGCGGCCATGGCGGCGTTGACGTCGGGGGCGGCCAGCGGGGCGGAGTCCGATTCGTCGAGGCCTCCGAACACCGCTGTCAGAAGCGGCAGTTGATCCATCACCGTGTCGCACAGCCGGTCGGTGACCCCGGACAGCGCCGCCATGTCCACCGGGTCCAGCGTCCCGAGGGTGAGCAGCGAACCGGCCCAGCGGCGGGCGGCGAGGACGCCGTGCAGTGCGGCCAGGGGCGTCAGGGCCCGTACGAGGTCGTCGTCGCGGAGCCGTCCCAGTACCCGGGTGACGTCGTCGGCCATCAGCAGCGTCGCGTGAGCCTCGCCCAGGAGACCGGCCTGCTCCAGCAGCGGGTTCCACCGCTCGAAGGGGTCGCGGGTCGCGTCCGTGGCGCCGCGCCGCCTCAACTCCCGTACGAGATCGTGCTGGTGGCGACGGAGGGTGGCGGGCCACCAGTGCGGGGAGGTGGCGGGGTCCGGTATCCGCTCCGGCTTCTGTTCCTGCTTCTGTTCCTGCTTCTCCTCCTGCTCCTCCTGCTCCGCGAGGGAGCGGCCTATGTCGTAGAAGATCAGCTGGCTGTCGCCGCCCGCCGTGTCGAAGGCGTGGTGGAAGCCCCGGTAGGCGGCGAGGCGGTTCACGGTCAGATGGCCGGAGAAGCCGCACCGGTGCTGGCACTCGGCGGTGAGGCGGGCGGCGGTCCGTACGGTCACGGCCTTGTAGGCGGCGAGCGGCAGGCTGACAGCGGCCCACGGGGTGAACCCCATCGCCTCCTTGCCCTGCGCGTCCGGCGCGGCCTCCGTCCGTACGGCCAGGGCTCCGTCGGCGGCGCAGGTCAGGGCGAAGGCGTCGGCCAGGGCGCCGAGGGCCACGGTCTGCTGGCTCCGGTACGAGAGCAGGGGAACGCCGGGGGCGATCCGGCTCTGAGTGCGGCGCTGCCGGGCGTAGTTGACGGCCTGAACGGCCGAGCGGCGGGAGGTGGCGGCGGCGACCGCGGGCATCGCCGCCCACAGCCCCTGCCCCACCCGCAGGGTGCGCTGGAGGCGCTGTTCCGGCGATCCGGCGGGATCGTGAACCGTACCGTCGCGGTCGATCCGGGCCCCGTCCGAGAGCCAGTGCGCGAACGGCACCCGTACGTGGTGGAACCGTACGTGCACGTAGTCGAGCGGCAGGGCGTCCAGAGCGACCGGTGAGGACAACTCGACGCCGGGGAGAGGGCCTTGCTCGTCGGTGAGGTCCACCATGAACGCGAAGACCCCGCAGTCGGCGCCCCCGGCGAAGAGCCGGGCCAGGACCACGCCCGTCTGCGCCACGCCCCACGTACCGGCGCTCCCGAACTTGGCGGCCCGGGGTTCGGGCGTGTGCAGCACGAACGAGCCGTTGTCCGGGTCGAGTTCGGCGCGGGTCCCGGTGGCGAGGTGGCTGTTGGCCTGGCCCGCCTCGGTGATCAGGTAGACCCCCTTGGCCCGCCCTTCCCGCAGCGCCGACAGCCGGGGTTCCAGGCCCTCCGGATCGTCGGAGAGTTCGGTGAGGGAGCCCAGGCAGAGCAGGTGGTGGACCAGCCCCGCCAGACAGAGCGACGGGTCGGCGACGGCGGCACAGGCGTGGACGGCGGCGAGCCTGGCCGGGTCGTCGAGGAGCCCGGCGCCGGGCGGCAGCGCCTCGGCCATCGCGCGCAGGCGGCGCAGCAGGACCGGACCCTGGCCGGGACCGTGGACGGGTTCACGCGGCCCCGCTGCGGGCCCCGCCTCCGGTCCGGAGCCGTCGGCGAGAGCCTTGCGCAGGGTGGCGAGGGCGGAGAGGGCGGACGGATCGCAGGAGCCGTGGAGGAGCCGGTGTATCTCGTCGCGGGCGCTTTCGGGAAGGGAGAGGGGGAGTGCCATGGCTTCTCCGTAAGGTGTCGGGTGGCCCGGGAGGGGGAGGCTCACCACGGGAAGTCGGGTTCCGCGAGCGGGGCGTGCACGGGCGGCGCCGGATCGAGGTTCGCGGCGAGCGCGCTGCGGGCGCTGGACGCCAGCGCGCTGCCGGTACCCGCTTCGAAGAAGACCCCGGGCCGGTACCCGAGCACCTGGTGGAGCACGGGAGGCACCGCCGCCGGCCGTACCAGGCAGTCGGCGAGGCGCGCGGCCAGGTCGTCGGCGGGCCCGTACCGGCGGCCCGCCACGGCGGAGTGGACCGGGAAGCGGGCGGCGGCGCGTGGATAGACCCGTACGGCGGCGGCGAACTCCCAGGCCGCGTGGCCCAGCGCCGGATGGTGCGAGGAGAACGGCAGCCGCAGCCGTACCGCGGTCACGCGCCGGTCCGCCGCCGCCTTCTCGACCAGGGCCAGCGTGGCCACCGGACCGGCGACCACCACCGACCGCTCGTCGTTGACCACGGCCACCACGGCTTCCGCGGCCCCCGCCTCCTCCAGCAGGGTCTGCGCGGACCGCTCCGAGCAGGCGAGCGCGGTCAGCCCGCCGGGGCAGAAGGTGAGGGCGATGGCGAGATCGTGCGCCGCGCGGGCGCCGTCCGCCACGGTGAACACTCCGGCGGCCGTGAGCGCGGCGATCTCGCCGAAGCTCACCCCGACGGCCGCCGACGGTATGCCGTACGCCTCTTCGAGGGCCCGATGGATGGCCACGGACGCCCCGAACAGGGCGAGTTGGGCGGTCCCGGTGGTCGCGTGCGCCAGGGCCCGCCCGCTGGGCGGGTCGGTCCCCAGCAGGCGCGGGCCGAGCTCCGGCAGTCCGCGTTCGGCGGCCACGGTGTCGACCTGCTCGAAGACCTCGCGGAGGGCCGTGCGCAGACCGGGTGTGGTGTGGGCCGAGCCGACCAGGGTGCTGACGGAGAAGTCGCCCTGGCCGGGGAAGAGGTGGACGGGCCGTCGCCAGTGGGTGGGGCGGCCGGGGACGGGGGTGCCGGGGGTCCGGGGTGGTGGGGGAGGGCCGTCATGCATGGTGCTTCTCCGGTCGGTGGGGGCAGATGTGCTGGTGGGATGGAGGAAGGGGCGCGCTCAACGCGGTTGTTGCCGTGAGGGGGGCGCACGGGCGCAGTCGGTGAGGGCGACGCGCTACGTGGTGCGCACTGTGCGGGCCCGGGGAGGGCCTTCACTCTCTTGCTTGAAGTCTGTGCGAGAGAGGGGCCGATACCGCCACCAGGCAGGTTCCAGACATGTTGAACACGCAAGCATGTTGAACCGGGAGGTGCCGCGGCGGTGCGGGGGAGGCCGGAGCGAGGCGGTGGGGCACCGGAGGGGCCCGTGGCCGGAAGGGACCCGGAGCCCGGTTGTGGAGAGGGAGACACATGAGCCGTGAGCGCGCACCCCGTACGCCGAACCAGGCCCTGCGCTTCCTGCTGTT
The DNA here is from genome assembly GCF_042750035.1 of Streptomyces sp. NPDC059452. Classification (NCBI taxonomy): domain Bacteria; kingdom Bacillati; phylum Actinomycetota; class Actinomycetes; order Kitasatosporales; family Streptomycetaceae; genus Streptomyces; species Streptomyces sp. NPDC059452. The sequence continues at coordinate 68,383 of NZ_JBHYVE010000023.1, read as the reverse complement.
CGAGGCGGGATGGAGCGGCGCGAGGCTGGCCCGTGAGGTCAACGCGCTCGGTGCCGAGCAGGGCACGCCCCTGTCCTACGACCGCACGTCGGTGGCGCACTGGCTGGCGGGCAGCCGCCCCCGCCGCCCCGTCCCGGCCCTTGTCGCCGAAGCGCTCTCCCGCCGTCTGGGCCGAACGGTCCGGGTCGCGGACACCGGACTGGAGGGAGCCGAAGGGGTGCTTCGAGGCCCTGCGGAGCCGGGCGCGGGGAGCGCCGTCGAACGCCTCGACGAAGCCCTGCGCACCGCGGGGCGGCACCGGGCCGCCCTGTCCGGCGCCTACTCGCTGGCCGCACTGGCCTATCCGGCCGGGGACGGCAGGGACGGCAGGGACGGCAGGGACGACCGGGGCCACCAGGGCGGCAGGGGCGACCAGGGCGACCAAGGCCACCGGGACGACCAGGGCCACCGGGACGACCAGGACGCCGCGCCCCGGCCGTCCGGCGCCCGGAGCACACCGCACAGGGCGTCGGACAGCCAGGAACCGCCGCCGCACGCCCCCTCGGGCACCCCGGAAGCGCCACCGGACGTGGCGGGCGAGGGGCGACGGCCCAGGGGGCCGGAACAGGAGCCGTCCGGGGCCCCGGGGTTCGAAGGGCCGTCACCGGCTCCCCCCGGGCGGGTGGACCGGGGGCATGTGGAGTCCGCGAACGAACTGCTGGCCTTCTTCTCCCGGGGGGACGCGGTCCTCGGGGCCGGGCCGGTGTACGAGCCCCTGCGGCTCTACCTCTTCGAGACGGTCCTCCCCTGGCTCACCTGCGACATGAGCCCGGCCGTGCGGCGCGAACTCTTCGCGGTGGCCTCCCGGCTCACCTACCTCTGCGCTTTCACCCACTTCGACATGAACCGCCAGGCAGCCGCGCAGCGCCTCTACCTCACGAGTGCCGACCTCGCCCGGGAGGCGGGCGACCGGGTCGGATACGGCCTCGCGCTGCGCGGACTGAGCGTGCAGGCACACGCGTTGGGCCACTTCGCCGAGGCCCGGCAACTCGCCGAACGAGCGGCCGAAGCCGCTCTGCGCCACGCGCCCCCGCACAAACAGGCTTTCCTGCACGGTCAGTTGGCCGTCGCCCTGGCCGGCAGCGGCGATTCCCGGTACGTCCGCCACCTCGCGGCGGCCGACCGCTGCCTGGACCGGTCGCCGCACGGTGACACCCCTGTGGGCGCCTTCCACCCCGGCTCCCTCGCCCTCCAGCGCGCGACCGTCGCGACGAGCCTCGGCGACCAGCACACCGCGGCCCGGGAGCTCGCCCTCTCCCTGCGGCACCGTCCGGCCGACGAGCGCCGTTCCCGGGCCCTGTCCCTCGCCGAGCTGGCAGAGATGCAGCTGGCCGTGGGCCATCTGGAACAGGCGTGCCGCACCTGGCACACGTTCCTTGACGTCTACCCGCACATCAGCAGCGCCCGCGCGGACGACCGGGTGCGCCTGCTGACGGCCAAGGTCCGCCCGTACAGCGGAACCCCGGCCGTGGCCGCGCTGCTCGGCCGGGTGCGGGAGGTGTCCGCCGCGCGCGGGACGCGCGGCGGCCGACGGCCCGCACCGCGCGGCCCGGCCCCCTGACGGACCGCTGCACCGGCCCCGGCCCCCTGACGGCCCGCCCGGACCGGCTTCCGACCCCTGGACAGGCCGCCCGGACCGGCTCCCGGCTCGTTGGCATTGGGCCGGAGGAGTGAGGACCGGCCGTGGCCGGAAGAACCGGGAGGCCCCACCGGTTGTAGGTCGCTGCCCGGAGATCGTTCCGGGCGTCACCGACCACCGGCAGGAACGAATGAACCGCAGCAAGCGCTCCGACGTGTTCCTCACCACCGCGCTCCCCGTCGCCCCCGGCGTGCTCGCGATTGCCACGGCGTGGTGGCACCCCGTACGCGGCCATATGGACTGTCCGGCCCACCCGTTGCTCTCCGCCCACGCCCGGCAGGCCGGGTACACCGTCGACGCCCGGCCGTGGGAGGAGGCGGCCGTGAACGGCGACGACCGGGGTCCGGCGCCGACGACCGTCGTCGCGGTCTCCTACGAGCGGCCGGAGGGCGGACACCGGGGCATCGCACTCGCGGCCCGCAGCGAGGACGGGGCGGCGGTCGCCTTCGCCCACCGGCAGATCGCTTCCTGGCAGGCGGTGTTGAGGACACGGCGGGTGCTGTACGTCAGCGAGGAGGCGGCTCCGTCCGGGGCACCGGAGGAGGGGGCTCGGGCCGCGACCCCGGCACCCCACGCCTCCGTACCTCACCCCTCCGCGTCCCCTGCCTCCGTGCCACCACAAGGGCCACGAGGCTCAGGCGGGCCGGGTGGGCAGGTCGGTCCGGTCGGTCCGGGCGGTCCGGGCGGTCCGGGCGGTCCGGGCGGGGCGGGCGTGCAGGACGGGCTTGGCTGGCCGGGTGGGCAAGGCCGTCCGGGCGGCCCGGGTGGTGGTGCCTGGCTGGCCTGCGGGTGTCCCGCAGGGTCCGCCTGCCCGTCCGCCGCCTCCGCCGAGCGTTCGCTGCACCGGTCCGTGGGCCGGGGGGACGAGGTCGTCGTGGTCGGCGCACCGGCGGCCGGGACCGGCGACGGCTGGCCGCGCAAGGTGCCCGCCGGAACGGTGAAGCGGGCGGCGACCCTCGCCCAGGCCGAAGCGCTCACCGTCGCGGACCCGGAGCGCTTCGCGTTCGTGCTCGCGCCCGGGGCCGTGGTCTCCGAGGCGGCCGGAATCCTCCGGGCGCTCCGCCGCCGCTTCCCCCGCCTGCGCGGGCAGCACCCCTGGGAGTGGTGCTACACGACGGACGACCTGGCCACGGCGGTCGACTCGGTCCTCGGCCAGTCCGACGCGCTCCTCGTCACCGGCAGCGGCGACAGCCCGCTGGTCCGCACCGCGCTCGCCGGGGCCGCCCGGTCGGGCGTCCGGGTCCGCGAGGTCACGAGCCTGGACCGGCTCCGGCCCGAGGACGTCGACGGGGCGACGATCACCGTCCTGCACACGGCGACGGCGACGGCGACAGCGGGTGCGCGGGACGGGCGGGACGGGCAGCAGGACGGACACGGCGACCGGGGCGGGGACGGCAGGTGCAGCGACGGCCGGGACGTGGCGCGGGTTCTGGATGGCCTGGGCCCCACCGGCCACATCCTGCGTACGGTCCACTCGACGCCGCTGCCGTCCGGCCTGGGCACATACGAGCCCGCGTGAACGCTCGAGCACGCGGGCCCGTTCGGACGACGGACGGGCCCGCCGCGCCCCCCGCCCCTACCCCTTGGGCGCCCCCAGCCGCAGCAGGTGCTCCCGGCCCGCGCTCAGCAGGCCCGGGAGCTCCACCGCCTCCGGGTACCAGCGCTTCTCGTACTCCCAGCAGACCCACGCGTCCGGATCCAGCCCGTCCAGGCAGTCCGCCAGCGGCAGCACCCCAACCCCCAGGGGCAGCGGAGTGAGGTCGTCCGCCGAGGCCACGTCCTTCACCTGTACGTAGCCGAGGTGCGGGGCGAGCACCGCATGGCTCGCGACCGGCTCCTCACCGGCCAGCCAGGTGTGCAGGACGTCCCAGACGGCCCCGATCCGGGGGTGGCCGACCGTCCCCACGATCCGGGCCACATCGGCGCCCGCGCGGTGTGTGTCATGGGTCTCCAGCAGGATGCTCACGCCCATGTCGGCGGCGCCCGGGGCGGCGGCCCCCAGCCGTCGGGCGGCCGTCGCGTCGGCGTCCGCCGGGTCCTGGTCGCCGCCGCCGGGGAAGACGCGGACGTACCGGGCGCCCAGGTCCCGGGCGAGCTTCACCAGCTCGGCCAGCTCCGCCGACACCGCCTCGTCGTCCCCCTCGGAGGCCACCTGCACATACCCGGCCACGGTCAGGATCTCCACCCCGGCCGCCTTGAACTCCTCGACCACATCGGCCCGTTCGAGCGACGAGAGCCCCAGGTGCACGGGTTCGTCGGGGTGGGCGCGGAGCTCCACGCCCCGGTAACCGTGCTCCGCCGCGAGCCGGACGACCTCGGCCACCGGCATCCCCGGTACCCCGAGCGTGGAGAAAGCGAGCTTCACGTGCGTGTCCTTCCCTTCGTCACCGCGCGGGAGCAGGTCCGGCGCCTTCCCCGGCTCCTGCCCGTAGCCCGGCCCGCTATGCGGTGCCCCGCAGCACCTGCTCCAGGCTACCGAGCAGCCGCAGCGCGTCCTCCCGCCGTGCCCCCACCAGTGCCGGGCCACCCGCCGCGAGCTCCGGGGCGGCCACCGCCACCGGCTCCGGCTCCGGCACCGGCTCCGGGGTGATCACCCGCAGGGCGGCGGCCGCCTGCCGGGCGAACATGGCCAGCAGGTCCAGTTCCCGCACGCTGGAGCGGGCCTGCGGCGAGGCGTCCAGCACCTCCAGTACGCCCAGAACGCGGGAGTCGCTGATCAGCGGGGCCGCCATCAGGGAGTCCGGGACGTACGCGGTGGACTCCGCCAGCGAACGGTCGAAGGAGGGGGCGGCGGTCAGGTCGTCCACGACCATCGGTTCGCCCGAGGTCGCCACCCACCCGGCGATCCCGCGCCCGGCGGGGAACCGGCGGCCCACCAGGAACTCCTGCCCTTCCCCGGAGACTGCCTGGAAGACCAGCTCGTCCGCCTCCTCGTCGAGCAGGAGGACCGAGCTGGCCGCCGCCCCGAAGATGGCCCGGGCCACGTCGACGACCGACTGGAGCAGCTCGTCGCGGGGCGCGTCGGAAGACGCGGACCGGGGGGCGGATTCAGTTCTCGGAGTCATCGCGGTCATCTCCTGTGTCTTCTGGGGCTGTTGAAGGGCCCGGGGTGTGCCGCACGTTGGCCGCCGACAGATAGAGGGCGTTCTTGAGCTGGAAGGCCGTCATCCGGGGATGCGCCGACAGGATGCGCGCGCAGAGCCCGGCGACGTACGGCGTGGCGAAGCTGTTCCCGGTGGTGCGGATCGTCCGGCCGCCCAGCCACGGTACGGAGACGTTCTGGCCCGGCCCGAAGAACTCGACGGGCGGCTTTGGGTTGTAGAGGTGGAGGCCGGGGTCGTCCTCCTGGTGGCTGCCGACCGAGATGACGGAGGCGAACCGCCAAGGGAAGCTCTCCACGGGGGTGTTGTGGGCCGAGGCGACGATCACCGTACGGGCGAAGTAGGCGCTGTCCGCGAGGGAGTGCAGCTCCTGCGCGAAGCGGGTGCGGGTGGTCGACAGGCTCAGGTTCACCACGTCGAAGCGCTGCTCGACCGCCCAGCGCAGCCCCGCCATCAGGATGTCCCCCGTGCCGGAGAACCGCTCGCCCAGCACCCGTACGCTGTGGATCTCGCACTCCGGCGCGGTCCGGCGGATGATGCCCGCGCACGCGGTGCCATGGCCGCAGGTGTCGCCGGTCGTCGTCGGCTCGACCGTGATCTCCCCGCTCTCGCCGTCCTTGACGACCACCCAGGAACCGGCCGGTTCGCCGACCAGCGGATGGTCGCGTTCCACCCCCGAATCCACCACGCAGACGCGTACGCCGCGCCCGGTGGCGGGGCCTGTCGGCTGTCCGCCCGGCGGTCCCGGATCACCCAGTACGGGAACGTCCTCGGGGCCGCGCCCGCGCAGGCTCCAGGTCAGACCCTGCCCCGGCCCCCCGGTCCTCGTTCCGACCGCCGTGGCTTCTCCCGTGGCGCCCATCGGTCAGCTCCCTTCCCTGGTCGTGACCATGGCTGCGGTGCGTGCTGACAGGAAGGCGGCCACGCGGCGGGCCCCCGGCAGATGCCCCTTCCCCGCGAAGTGGTCCCCGGCGCTCCGGGCGGCGGCCTCGGCGGCCGTCCGGTGGCCCAGCGCGGCGAGCGTGCGGGCCCGGTCCAGCTCGGCGGAGGCCCGCACCAGCGGTGAATCGGTGAGCAGGGAGGCGCGTACGGCCCGTTCGGCGTGGTGGACGGCCTCCTCCGGCCGGTCCCGGACCGCCAGCCGGGCGCGCAGCCCCTCCAGGTCCACGGCGTCCGCGCGGCTCAGCCCCGACGCGTCGCCGATGCCCGCCAGCCACCTCGCCGCCCGCTCCTCGCTGTCCGTCGGTCCTTTCTCGCTCCCCGCGTCCAGCTCCAGCCGGGCCGCGTCCAGCGCCACGGCCGTCCGCATCCCCGCCGCCCCCGTGCGCCGGGCCGCCGTGTCCGCCCGCTCCAGCAGGGCCAGGGCCGCCGCCTCCCGGCCGAGCAGCGCCTCCACGGTCGCCCGGAACACCGGCAGGAACACCTCCGCCTCCGCGAACCCCAGCTTCCCCGCCAGCTGTTCCGCCTCGGCCAGGCACGCGTACGCCTCGCCGGGCCGGTCCTGGAGCGCGTACAGCACGGCCAGCGGGCAGTTGAGGGTGACCCGGACCGTCGGCCGCCCGGACCCGTGGTCCGCGAGCAGGGCACGGCAGCGCTCCACCGCCTCCGGTACGGGGACGGGCCCGCGCCAGAGGGAGATCCCGATCGCGCCCAGGGCCCCGGCCCGCTCGGGCTCCGCCCCGGCCGCCACCGCGTGTTCCAGGGCCCGCGCGTGGTCGCGCTCCGCCTCCTCGTGGCGGCCCGAGCGCTGGAGCTGCTGGGCGAGGCGGAGGTGGGCCCGGGCGCGGCCGACCGAGTCCCCGGCCGCCTCGAAGACCGGCAGCACCGAGCGGGCGGTGGCGGCGGGACCGGGGCTCGCCGTCGGGTCCAGCACCGCCAGCGCCAGCCGGGCGTGCGCGGACTCCACGGGGGCGGTGGTCAAGTCCCGTACGGTACGGAGCAGTTCGGCGCCCTCCTCGAACCGCCCGAGCGCCACCCGTACCTCACCGAGACCGAGCACAGCCCCCGCCGCGTCCGGCCGCAGCTCCACCGCCCGCTCCAGGAGCCCGTGCGCCCAGTGCAGGTCGGAGCGGGCGGCGGCCTGCGCCCCGGCCCGGCCCAGCGCGGCGGCGGCGCGGTCCCGCAGCAGCCGGGCCCGGTCGTCCAGCAGCCCCAGCTCGGCGCGGTAGCGGTAGGCCCGTTCCAGGTGGCCCCCGACGGCCCCGTCCCCGGTCCGCAGCACGCTCGGCAGCTCGGCCGCCCACGCGTGGCGCTCCGCCTTGGCCCGCTTGGAGAGCGAGGCGTAGGCGACCTCGTGCACCAGCCCACTGCTGAACCGGTACGCCGACGGGTCCCCGGCCCCGGAGGGCGCGGGCTCCACCAGCCGCCGCCGGGCCAGCGCGGCGAGGGCATCGTCCACGCGGCGCCGGTCCCGGGACCCGTAGCCGTCGGCCCCGGCGGCCTCCGCCCCGGGCTGCTCCGCCGTCCGTACGGAGACCTCCAGCCGCAGCAGCTCCGCCGCGCCGAACTCCCGCCCGATCACGGCGGCCAGGTCCACCACCCCGCGCTCCGCCCGGGCCAGCGCGCCGATGCGGGCGCCCAACAGGGCCTGGAGCGTGGGCGGCAGCTCCCCTTCCGGGCCTGAGGTGCCGGTGCCGGTCCCGTCGCCGACCAGTAACTGCTCCAGATAGAGCGGATTGCCCTCGGAGCGGGCCAGGAGCCCGTCGTCGGCGGGGGCGGGACGGCCGTCGAGCCGCGCGAGCCCGGCGGCGAGTCGGGCGGCCTCCGGGCGGGGGAGGCCGGTGAGCTGGAGGTGCTCTTCCTGATTCCGGTACGCGGCATTCCGGTACGCGGCATTCCTGTGCGCGGCATTCCTGTACGTGGCCGGTCCTTCCGGGCGGCCCGCGCAGATCACCAGGACGCGGCCCGGCCCGGTCGCACCCGTGAGCCGGTCCACCGTCCGGACGAGCAGGGGCGCCGCCGCATGCCAGTCGTCGAGCACCAGCACCACCGGCCGGGCCCCGGACGCCGCAGCCCGCTTCAGGACCACGGTCAGCGCGGCGCACATGTCCTCGAAGGGCGCGTTGGGTGTGCCGTCCCGCAGGAGGCCCCCGGAGAGCAGGGCCAGGGCGTCGTCGGTCGCCGCATCCACGGGGGCGTGGGTGTGGTGGGGGAGCAGGGAGCGTACGGCGTCGGCGAGAGGGGCGAGGGTGCCGTGGTCTCCGTAGGTGCGGCAGCGGCCCGCCCCGTACGTGAGGGAGCCCGAGCGGCTCCGGAGCGTCAGCCACTCCCGTACCAGCCGGGTCTTTCCGATGCCCGCCTCACCGGTCACCCGCAGGAGGACCGGGCGTTCACCTCGTACGGCATCCTCCAACGCGCCGCCCAGAGCGTGCAGTTCGGCGGAACGGCCGACAAAGGGTGCGTCGAAGCGGCGCAGCAGCTCGGGGTCGTCCGCCCCGAGGGCCAGCAGCCGGTAGGCCGCCACGCTCTCGCGCTTGCCCTTGAGCTGGAGGGGCCCGGTGGGCTCGGCCGTCACGGTGGGGCCCGCGGCGAGGAGGGTCTGCGGGCCGATGAGGATCTCGCCGGGGCCCGCGTTCTGCTCCAGCCGGGCGGCGATGTTGACGACCTCCCCGGAGACCAGGGCCTGCCGGGCGGTCGCGTCCGAACCGGCCACCACCTGACCGGTGTTGACCCCGACGCGGGTGGTCAGCCGGATGCCGAGCGAGGCGTACAGCTCCTCGTTGAGGGCATCCAGCGCCCGGCGCATCCCGAGCGCCGCCGCCAGGGCCCGGCGGGCGTCGTCCTCACGGACCACCGGTACGCCGAACACCGCCATGACCGCGTCCCCGATGAACTTCTCCGGGGTGCCGCCGCGCGCCACGATCTGCGCGCTCATCGCCTCGAAGTAGCGCAGGGTCACCGTGCGCAGGGTCTCCGGGTCCAGCACGCCCGACAGGGCCGTGGAGCCCACGAGATCGCAGAACAGCACGGTCACCGGCTTGCGTTCGTCCTCGGGGGGAGGTGGCGGTGCGACGGGCGCGTTCGCCGCCGCCGCTGCCGGACCTGCGCACGGCGTCCCGCAGGACGAGCAGAACCGGGCCGTGGAGGGGAGGTCCTGTCGGCACGAGGGGCAGGTCATGGGCGGGTCCTCAACTCTCTCGGTCCGACTCTCCTGGTCCGACTTGTCGCGAATGGAAGGGTGGCGCCCGCGCCGGACCCCCGTCCTGGCGCGGACGCCCCCGCTCCCGGGGAGCCCGGGGGCCCAGGGAACCCGGGGAGCCCAGGGAGCCCGGGGGGCCAGGGAACCCGGGAAGGCTCCTGGCTCCTAGAACAGCGCGCCGCCCGCGATCTCGCCGTGGGCCTGGACCTCGGGACCCACCGCGTCCAGGCGGCTCTTGATGTCGAGCAGCAGGGTGAGTTCCTGCGGTGTCAGCTCGCTCAGTACCAGGCGCTGTTCCTCGGTGAGGAGGTCCACGGGCAGACCCGCCTCGTACAACGCGGCTTCCGTGGAAGGCTTTTCGGGCTGTTCGGATGAGGCCGACGGTGGTCCGGTCATCAGGTGACTCCGATCAGTGGAATGGGTCCTGTCGATGGGGTGGGTCCGGCTCCCCGCAGCGGCGGTGCCGGTGCGGAGCGCCCGAGCCGGACGAACAGCCGAGTGAGCGCGTCGAGGGAGTGCAGCGCGCTGACCGCGACGGCCGCCTCCTGCTCCCGGGTCAGCGGCAGCCGGTCGAGCAGCGCGTACAGCTCGTCCACATGGCCGGTGTCCAGTGCCGCGTGCTCCCGTACGGTCCGCAGGGCGGCGGCGGGGAGGCCGGTCAGCCCGGCGATACGGTCGGTGAGGCCGGGGGCGGGCGCATAGCCCTCCAGTACGGCGATGTAGCCGAGCAGGGTCACCGGGTGGTGGTGCTCGATCCAGTAGTACTGGGGGCCGACGAGGGCGGCCACGTCCGGCGGCGGCAGCGTGGAGAGCGCGTCCTCGGGCACCGCGCCCGCCGCGCGCAGGTCCTCCAGCAGCCAGGCGTCGTGCCCGGCCTCCTCCTCGATGTGCTCCGTCAGGTACGCGGCCAGCGGCTCCGACAGCGGATCGCCGCGCCTGGCCGCCGTACACCGCAGGGCCAGCTCCATCAGCGGCACGGAGGCGCGGATCACGGCGTGCATGGTGCACAGGTACGTCCGGTAGCGCGGCAACAGCCTTTCGGAGCGCCACATATGGGCGGTCACGCCCCGTAACTCCGGTTCCAGGAGCAGGAGTTTGGTGCGCAGACGCGCCGAGACCCCGGCGCTCGCATCCGGGGCCTTCACCGTGACCCCCGGGCGCTCACCAGCGACGCGTACGCCGAGCAGCCGTGCCGCCGGACGACCCCCTCCGGCCCGTCCTGCGCACCGCGCCGGGCGGCGGCCAGGTCGAGCAGCGCCCCCGCCGGGCCGGCCGCCACCGCGCGGGCCCCGGCCGCCACCGCCTCGTCGCCGTCCAGCGCCCGGCAGCCGTCGCAGTAGGAGCCCGGCCGGGGCGCGGCACCGGAGCGGGCGGCCAGATGGGCGGGACCAACCGTACGGATCATCCGCAACACCGGGGATTCCAGGGCCCGTCGGCGTACGGTCTCCCAGTCGTCGGAGCCGATGTGGCCGAGGTTCAGATGGGCGGGGGCGGGCCGCCGGTCGACGGTGTCCTGGTTGCAGCAGGCCAGCACCGTGCCGTCGAAGGCGACCACCGGCCAGGCGGCCATCGAGCAGGGCGCCGCCACCGACGGATCGGGGCCGGTGCGGGCGGGCCGGGCCCAGGAGGCGGCCCGGCCGAACGGCCGCACCTCGTTGACCAGGGACGGCACCCGGCCGCCGAACTCCTTCTCGATCGCCCGGGTGATGTCGGCCAGATACGGGTCCGCCGCCCCGGTCCCGGTGAGGTGGAAGCTGACGCTGACGCCCGTGTCCCGGATGCGGTGCAGCGCGCGGAACACCTCGGCGCGCGCCACCTCCCGCTCGTGGTGGACGTCCAGGCTGGCGGAGAAGTGGTCGACCTGGGCGATCGCCCGCAGGACCGGGGGCGGGATCTCCTTCGAGCGGGCGAAGAACATCCCGCTCACCACCGCCGTACGCGATCCGGCGCGGCGGGCCAGGAAGCTCAGCTCACCGGCGAGCGTGGGCAGCAGCAGCGGCTCCCCGCCGGTCAGCATGACGACGTCCGGGCGGTTCTCCCGGGTGAACGAGCCGACGAACCGCAGCAGTTGAGCGGCGTCCGGCTCCTCCCGCACGGTCAGGTCCGACCCGGTGGAGCAGTGCCCGCAGCGCAGGGGGCAGCGGCGGGTGAGGCCGAGCAGCAGACCGGCGGCCGGGAAGGGCCGTAGTCCGACGAGTTCGGCGAGTTCCATACGGGCCGCCTCCTTCGGGGGCTGTGGGCGCCCGCCCAGGCTGGGCCGCACCGGTTCACCAGCGGTCCGGTATCGCTTCAGCCGCGGTATGGGCGCAGGTCAGGGGAGGGCCGGGGGAAGCCGGGGGACGCCGTACGGTCTCCGGAGGCGGGTGCCGGGGCCGTCGAGCTGGGCCGATACCGCCGCCATACCGCTGCCGAAGCGTCTCCCAGGCCCGCCCTCCTAACTTTCTCGGCAACGGCAGGCACCGGCCCGCCGCCGCACCGGGCACCGAGGTACACACCCCCCGGATTCCGGGCCCAGCAGTGACGAGTGGACGGAGACCACCATGTCCGAGAACACGAAGCCCGCGGCCGACGACACCAACGAGGACGGGACCGCCGAGGTCGAGGCGCACTCCGTGCTGGACCTCCAGGAGACGTCCGTCGACAAGGTCGTGGCGCCGGGCAGCTGCGTCAGCGTGCTCAGCGTCGTACTGGAGAACTGACCCGGACGCACCGGGGCGGCGCCACGGAGGCCGAGCGGCCCTCCCGCCGTGGCGCCCGGCCGGGCCGGTGATGCGGGGCGGTTCCGTCATGACGGAACCGCCCCCCCCCCGCGTTGCGGGGCGGGGCCCCCAGCTGTGTGGTATAAAAATAAACGAGCCCACCACACCAAATTTGAAGAGGGGTTA
>NZ_JBHYVE010000023.1:0-56571 GCF_042750035.1 Streptomyces sp. NPDC059452 | reverse complement strand
GCGCCGCGGGGGGCGCGCGGGTGGGGGGGCGGCGGGCGGGGGGGGTGTGGGCTGGCGGCCGGGTCCCAGGCCCCCCCCCCCCCCCCGCCGCCGCTTTCCGGACCGGTCCCACCTGAACGAGCCGCACCCGCACCCTTTTTGGCGACATGACGACCCCGACCATCACCGGGAGAGCACGATGACCAAGCCGCTGCGTGAAAACCGGGACTTCCGGCTGCTCTGGCTGAGCGGCCTCTTCGCGGTTCTGGGCGGGCAGATGAGCGCCCTCGCCCTTCCTCTGCTGGTACTGAAGGAGACGGGTTCCGCGGTGCAGGCCGGAGCGGTCGGGACGGTCTCCGTGGGGGCCGTCCTGATCACCATGCTGCCCGGCGGGGTGATGGCGGACCGGATCGAACGCCGTCGGCTGATGCGGCTGTGCGATGTCGGCAGCCTGACCGTCGTCACCGCCCTGACCGTCGCCGTCCTCCACGGGCACGCCCCCATGCCGCTCGTCCTGCTGGTCGCGGCGGCGGGCGCGGTCATCAGCAGCGTCTACGCCCCGGCCGTCTTCGGCCTGATGCGCGCCGTCGTCCCGGCCGACCAGATGGGCACCGCCACCGCCCGGCTCCAGGCGCGCACCCAGACGGCCCGGCTGGTCGGGCCGCTCGTCGGCGGCGCGCTGTTCGGCATCCACCCGGCCCTGCCGTTCGCGGTCGAGGCGGTGGGTCTGCTCGCCTCGACCGTGTGCGTGGCCCTCGTACGCACCCGCTCCCGGGCCAGGACGGCGGCGGGCTCCGTCTTCAGCAGGCGCGAACTCACCGCGGGCCTCACGTTCCTGTGGAAGATGCCCTATCTCCGTACGGTCCTCCTCGTCTTCGGCCTGGGCATGAACTTTGCGTTCGGGGCCCTGACCTTCATCGCCCTGACCGCGTTCTCCGACGGGGGCCGGTCCGGGATCGGCGGCGGGTTCGTCATCAGCTGTGTCTCCGCCGGGGCCCTGGCCGGGGCGCTGTTCGCGCCGAGGATCAGTCCGGACCGGCACTCCCGGGCGCTGATCATCGCCACCTGCTGGACCTGTGTGACGGCCGCCGGGGCGATGGCGTGGATCGGCCGGCCGCTGGTGGCCGGGGTGATGTGCGCGCTCTGCATGTTCCTGTCGACGGTCGCCAGCATCGGGTTCCTGTCCAAGCTGCTGGTCGTGACACCGGAGGAGCGGGTGGGCCGGGTACAGAGTGCGGCCGGATTCCTGTCCTCCATGGTCCAGCCGTTCGGGCCGTTGGCGGGCGGCGCGCTGCTGATGGCCTTCGGCCCGCGCTGGGCCTTCGCCCTGACCGGCTGCGTGCTGGCCGCCTCCGCCCTGGTGGTCACCTTCGCCCCCTCGATGCGGACGGAGGAGCCCGCGCAGGACGCGGCGGAACCGGTGGACGCGGCGGAACCGGTTGACGCACCGGCAGACGAGAAGCACGCCACCCCGGGAACCTGACCCGCACCCGCACCCGCATCCCTATCCCCACCCCCACCCCCACCCCCATCCCCATCCCCATCCCTGGGAACCTCCCGCCCTTACCTCCCCTCCCGACGAGCTTCGAGAAGAGAGAGCCGAGCGTGCCAGCCGCCGTCCAGGAAACCCAGCTCTACTGCCTCGCCGACCGTACGTACTACGACACCCCGGACCGGCTGCCCGACGCGGACTCCCGCTACCGGCTCGCCACCGACCCGCCCCCGCCGGGCTGGCGCCGCGAATCCGTGGGCCTGTGGAGCTCGTTGGTGCCCGAGCACGCCCAACTCGCCGAGCAGGGCTGGAAGATCCATGTGTCCACCGTCCCCGGCGAGGCCGAGGCCACCCTGCGGGACACCGCCCGCGTCTGCCTACGGTACGGCGTACCGTTCAAGTTCCTGCGCAGCGCACGGGCGTTGGCGCTGATGGCGGACAAGCACATGAACCGCAGCGGCGCGGGCAAGTTCATCGCCGTCTACCCGCCCGACGACACCGTTTTCCATTCCCTGGCCGACGAACTGTCCCAGGCCCTGACCGGCCGCAGCGGCCCCTACATCCTCAGCGACCTGCGGATCGGCGACGCCCCCGTCTACACGCGGTACGGCGCCTACGTGCCCCGCTGGTGCGGTGACGCCGAAGGCCGACGGGTGCTCGCCCTGCGGGACCCCTCCGGGAAGCTGGTCCCGGACGAACGCGGTGTGGTCTTCCGTACGCCCGCCTGGGTCGAGGTGCCCCCGTTCCTGCGCCCGCACCTCGCGGCGCGCGCCGCCGCCCGCGACGACACCTTCCCGTACACGGTCACCGAGGCCCTCCAGTTCTCCAACGCCGGGGGGATCTACCTGGCCGCGGACCGGGAGACGGGCGGCCGCGTGGTGCTGCGGGAGGCCCGTCCGCACTGCGGCCTCGACGGGGCGGGCGACGACGCCGTCACCCGCCTGCACCGCGAGCACCGGGCGCTGACGGCGCTCGCCGGACTGGACTGCGTACCGGAGGTGTACGGCGTACGGACTGTCTGGGAGCACCACTTCCTGATCGAGGAGCACATCGAGGGCGCCACCCTCCTGGACGAGATCGTCGCCCGCTTCGCCCTCGTACGCGGGGCGGGCACGGCCGAAGAACTCGCGCCCTACGTCGCCTGGACCGAGGCGATGGTCGGCGAACTGACCCGGGCGCTGGACGCGATCCACGCGCGCGGCCTGCGCTTCGGCGATCTGCACCCCTCCAACATCATCGTCCGGCCCGACGGGCGCATCGCCCTCGTCGACTTCGAGTACGCCACCGCCCTCGACGACCAGGACACCCCGCTCGCCGGGGCCCAGGGGCTCCAGGCGCCGCCCGGCACCCCCGGGACGGAGGCCGACGCGTACGCGCTCTGGGCGACCTGGCTCACCATGCTGATGCCGCTCACGGAGATGGCGGGGCTGGAGCGGGCGAAGGCCCTGACGCTGGAGCGGTGGGCCCGGCGGCGGTACGGGCTGGGGGCCGGGGCGGGCCCGCGCAGGCCCGCCCTCCTCCACGGCCTGGACGCCTCACGGCGGCGCGAGGCGGAGGTGGCGGCGCTGTTCGAGGGGCCGGAGGTGGACTGGGCGGGGATCCGCACCCGCCTGCTGGCCGGGATACGCGCCGGGGCCACCCCCGAACGCGCGGACCGCCTCTTCCCGGGCGGCCCGGGCCTCTTCGCCACGGGCGGGACCGACCTCGCGAACGGTGCGGCGGGGGTCCTGTACGCCCTGCACCGGACGGGCGCCCCCGTCCCCGAGGAGTGGACCGACTGGCTCGCGTCCGCCGCGTACCGCAGGGACCCCGCCGCGCCGGGCGGCCTCTTCGACGGCCTGCCGGGCACGGCCCTGGTGCTCACACTCCTGGGCCGCGCCGAACAGGGACGGGAGCTGTGGGACCGGGCACGGTCCGCCGCGCCGCCGCCCCCCTCGGCGGACCTGCTCACCGGCCACGCGGGCATCGCCCTCGCGGCACTGCGGATGGCCCGGGCCGATTCCGTAACGCCCGATTCCGCAACGCCTGATTCCGTAACACCCGATCCCGCAACACCCGATCCCGCAGCGCCCGGCTCCACGACGCCCGGCCCCACGGCCCCCGACCCCCTCCTGATCGACACCGCCCTGCGCACCGCCCATGACCTGGACCGGCTGGTACGGGGCGAGCCGGTGGCCGGGGTGCGCCTGCCGGAGTCGGCAGGGCTGCTGCGCGGACTGAGCGGGGCCGCCCTGCTTCACCTGGAACTGCACGCGCTGACCGGCGAGACCTGGCTCCGCGAGGCGGCCCGCACCGCCCTGGAGCGCGAGGCCGGCCACCTCGTCGCCCTGGACGACGGCACGCTCCAGGTCAAGGACGGCCGCCGCCATCTGCTCTACCTCAACCAGGGCAGTTCGGGCGTCGCACTCGTGGCACAGGCGTACACGGCCCACCACGAGGACCCCGCCCTGAGCGCCCTGCTCCCCGGGGTGCGCAAGGGCTGCGCCATGGAGTTCGTCCGCGAACCGGGCCTGTTCACCGGCCGTGCGGGGCTCGCCGCCACGGCGGCACAACTGTCGCCGGACGGCCGTACGGGCCCCGAGGTCCTGGCCTCCGTACGCAACCTCACCTGGCACCTCATCGCCGACGGAGACCGGCTGCTGGTCCCGGGCGCCACCCTGCGGCGCTGCTCCGCCGACCTGGCCACGGGGGCGGCGGGGCTGCTGCTGGCCCTGGACTTCCTGTCGGGAGGAACAGGCGGGACGGGGGGAACGGGCAGGACAGACGGGACGAGAGGGCACGGCGGAACCACCGGATCCATCGGAACCGGCCTGCTGGATCTGCTGACCTTGGGATGAAGGGCATGGTCGGCGCTCCGAGGCTCACCCCTCTGAACAGGTATTCTCCACGGCTGTCCACCTCAAGGAGACCGTCGCCCAACACGGCTTCCAGCACGAGGCGACGGTCCCTCGGCCGCGACCTCCGCACGCTTCGGAGATCTCATCGCGGCCCTGTGCCATCAGGGCAGCAGGTTCCGCTGACCCGCCTGGACGCTCTGGGTGAAGAGTTCGTAGTCCCGTCGGCTGACGACGAGAACCGCCGCGTCCGGATCGCCCACGTCGACCGAGTCCCGCAGCGCCACCACGTCACCGACGAAGGCGACTTCGAGGCAGTTGTTACCGCCGTTGGACATCTCACTCTTGGCCCAGACAGCATTGGACAGATCGACGTTGCTCTTCATGTGTAGCAGTCCTTGATCAGTTCTTGGATGTGGCGACGAGACCCTTGCACGTCGAGGGCCTGAGTCCGGAGGCTTTCGAGAGCGGACTTGTACCGGTCCACGTCCTCATCTTCCTCGAAGTAGGCAGAGGTTGTCTTGGTCTCAACGACCACGATCGGCGAGCCCACCTCGAATTCTAGGAGCTGGAAGGGCGCGTCGATCGCCGCATGGGCGCCGACCTCGAAGGGAAGCACCTGCAGGGACACGTTGCCACGGTCCTTCGTGACGGTCAGCAGGTGTTCCAGTTGCTGCCTCATGACGGCAGGGCCGCCGACGACGCGGCGCAGGGCTGCCTCGTCCAGGATGCAGTTCAGGCCCAGAGGGTGTTCTCGTTCCAGGGCGGCCTGGCGAGCGAGCCGGAGTTCGACGAACCTGCTGACCTCCCGTTGCGAAGACCACACCTGACTGCGTTCGACGATGGATGTCGCGTACGCCTCGGTCTGAAGCAGCCCAGGCACCACCTGGAGGAAGCCTTCGGCCCGTATCGCCATCCCTTCGAGGTGGAGGAAGTCTTCGAACCCATCGGTCTGGATGGCTTCCTGGTACTCGTCCAGCAGATTCGTGCGCTTGCCGGAAGCAGCCAACGCCGCCATGGCGCGCACCTTGGTCCGGGTCTCTTCCGAGTCCACGCCGTACACGCTGAAGAAGGCCGTCAGACCGAGGTTGGACACTCTCTGCTTGCCGTTCTCGATCTTCGAGAGTGCGGGTTTGCCACTGAGCCCCAGGCGATCCGCCGCGTCTTCCATGGAGAGGCCGGCGCTGCGTCGGAGCGACCTCACCACTGACCCGAACCGTCTGCGGTGCACGTTCGGCCGCGCTTCGGCCATGACACACCTCCTTGGCCTCGCAGAGTACCGGGCACACCAGGCCTGTCATATGCCACTTTCAGGTCGAGCAACGTTTCTTACTTGATGATGTTGCGAGCAACGTTTCTCATACGCCATCGTTGCTATCGGTAGGGCTTGCTCAGTGCCCAACCCCTCCCAGAGCCATGCCCCTTGATGGGGCATCACGGGTAGGTCGCCGACCTGCTGCACACAAGGCACAGGAGATCGAAATGACGCATCCCTCACCCATCCCGCCGCGAGGGGCGGTTCCCCTCGACAGCGTCCAGGCCCACCCCGACGTCGAAGCAGCGGATCGTGTGGTTGACGCAGTGCTCGGCTTCCATCTCGGTACGACGACGCGCGAAGAAATCGACGAGTGGACTCCCCTGATCAAGGTCCACGTCGAGGTCTTCTCCGAGGCGGTAAGGGCTGGTGGGGGCGTCGAGGCACGGGGCTCATGGCTGGAGGCGCGACAGCTCCTCGCAGACGGACCGGCCGAGGCGATCCACGTCTTCGGGGCGTGGTCCCACCTCCGCGAACTGGCTCGCCTCCTGCGGAGGCTGATCGCCGAGTACCGCGAGCAGAGGGCACCCCGCGAACCGGCGCTTCCGGTCCGCGAACCGCCGGCCGCGCGCCCCTTCTTGTGGCCGCCGTTCAAGGCTCCGCCCGGCCGGGCGGAGTGAACCCGCAGAAAGGAACAGCACGATGACCGAGATCGCGAGCGCTGAACGGGACGGCTTCATCGACCTGCCGAGAGAGCTGGAAGAAGATCTGATCGAGATCGCAAGCACGCTTCCCGCTTGGAGCGTGGACGGTACCTTCCTGTCGAGTCCCACGATCGAGCAGTACCGGGCCGCCCTGGCTTCGGCTCCCTTGTTCGACGAGGTCCGGGAGACCCTGCTCCCCACACTGAACAACGCGGCCGGAGGGTACGCCGTAGTACGTCTGGGAAGCATCGCCCAGGCGCTCGGGATCGGCGATCAGTTCCTCCGCTTGGCAACGGCGATTCTCGCCGAAGTGGCGATCCCCTTTCAGCCCTTCCAGCGATGGCCGCTGTGGAAGAACATCGGAACCGACCTCGACGCCAAGCCGGGTCTGTCCACCGGTGTGGGGTACAACGCCTTCCACATGGACTTGGTCAACGCGACCGAGCCACCCGACTACACCACGCTCCTGTGCGTCCGACCCGATCCGCTCGGGGAAGGCGCGAACATCCTCTCCCATGCTCGCGAGGCCGTATCCCGCCTGGCGCCGTCCAGCCGTGACCTCCTCAGCGACGCGGCCTACACCTACGGCGGCTTCTTCGAGCTGTCCGACGTCGGCGAGGAGTACACGCCCTTCCCTGTCCTGGACGGCCAACCCGAAGACCGCGGATTCGTACGGTTCACCGCCAAGATGCTCGCCGAAGCCGGTCTCACCGAGGAGCACGCCTACGCGGCCAGGGAACTCGCGGACCAGATGGTGGCCGGTCAGGTCTCCTACACGCTCCAGCGTGGTGACGTCCTGATCCTGAACCAGCACCGCTGGGTGCATGGGCGCCTGCCGCTCGGCGACGGCCAGCACCACGTCGCCCCCGAGAACCGCCGCCTGCTGCTCCAGCTGTTCCTGCGCAGGGCAGGGGCATCGACCGGGCCGCTTCGCAGTCCGTACGTTCAGAGGCCCGGCCGGGTCTCGCTGAGGGACTAGATCCGCGAATTACGGAGCGACTGCCACACAGCGCCGGCCAGCGCCCGCGTCGCCCGGGGCACCGACAGCCCCTCGTGCTCCCGGTACAGCTCCCAGTTGTACGGGACGAGCGACAGCTTGTTGGAGGACAGCGATCCCGCCTGGTGGGCCCTGTACACGGCAAGCGGCTCGGGGAGGCCCCGGGCGTCAGCGCCGTCCCGCATGATCGACAACCACAGGGCGTAGTCCTGCCTCTTCCGCATCTCCGGCATCAGCCTCGTGCCCAGGGCGTTGCGGTCGTACATGGCGGTGAGGGCACCGATGTGGTCCTGGACCAGCATCGCGCGGTAGTCCACATGTTCCCGCGCGCGGACGACGCGTCCGTTCGGCATGAAGTCGGTGCTCTCACCGTCGTAGTCGGCGTCCATCTTGAAGTACGAGGTGAACGTCAGGGGCGCACTACCGGCCGCCGCGAATTCGACCTGCCGCTCGGCCTTCTCCGGCAGCCACATGTCGTCGCTGTCGAGGAAGGCGACGTAGTCCCCCCGGGCCCTGACCATGGCCAGGTTGCGTGCCCGTCCCGCACCACCCCGTTCGGGGGCTGATTCCGGCAGTACGCGTTCGTCCTGCCGGGCGAACTCCATGAGCAGGTCCATGGAGCCGTCGGACGACTTGTCGTCGGTGACCAGCAGCTCCAGGTCGCTATGGGTCTGCGTGAGCACCGACCGGACGGCTGCGCCGAGCGTGACCGCCGAGTTGAACACCGGCATCACGACAGACACCAGGGGCACAGCGATTCTCCTTGCTCAGCCAGAACGACGGTCCATTCAAGCACTGCCATCGAGTAGGAGCTGCCATGCATGTTGTTGTCGCTGGTCAGGGCTACGTGGGCCTGCCGCTGGCGGTACGCGCCGCAGAGGTGGGCCACCACGTCGTCGGCTACGACGTGGACCCGCACCGCGTCCAGCGGCTCGCTTCGGGCGAGTCCTATGTGGAAGACGTAACGTCCGCGCGGCTCCGAACCGTGCTGGACTCCGGGGCCTACTCCGTGACCACTGATGCCGTCGCGCTGCCCCCGTACGACCTCGCGGTGATCACCGTGCCGACTCCGCTCCGGGACGGAGTGCCCGACCTGACCCACGTAGAGGCCTGTGCCCATACCCTCGGCGAGCACCTGGGACCCGGTGCGACCGTGGTCCTGGAGTCCACGACCTACCCCGGCACCACCGAGGAGCTGGTGCTGCCGATCCTTGAGAAGGCGTCCGGCCTGATCGCCGGTGTGGACTTCCATGTCGGCTTCAGCCCGGAGCGCATCGACCCGGGAAACACGGCGTGGCCGTTCGAGAGGACACCCAAGGTGGTGTCCGGTATCGATGCCGCGTCACTCGACATCGTCAAGGGCTTCTACGACACCGTGGTGGAGACGACGGTCCCGGTCTCCGGAACAAGGGTGGCGGAGCTCACCAAGCTGATCGAGAACACTTTCCGGCACGTCAACATCGCGCTGGTCAACGAGATGGTGATGCTTGCACGGCCGCTCGGCGTGAACGCATGGGAGGCGATCGACGCCGCCGCGTCCAAGCCCTTCGGCTACATGCGGTTCACCCCTGGCCCCGGCGTCGGCGGACACTGCCTCCCGATCGACCCGTCATTCCTGTCGTGGAAGGTGGAACGCGCGGCCGGCGTTCCGTTCCGGTTCGTGGACCTCGCCAACGACGTGAACTCCCACATGCCGGACTACGTGGTCCGGCGCCTCACGGAGGCGTTCAACACGCGCCGTATGGCCGTCTGCGGATCTCGTGTCCTGCTGCTCGGCCTCGCGTACAAGGCCAACACCTCCGACGCCCGCGAGTCCCCCTCTGCACGTGTCGCTGAGCTACTGCTCGATCTCGGTGCCGACGTACGCGGAGCAGACCCACACGTCGTGGAGGACATCCACGCCAACCCGCACCTGATCCGAGTGGTGGCGACCCAAGAGGAGATCGCGGCATCCGACGCGGTGGTGTTACTGATGGACCACGCCGCATTCGACTACGAGGCAATCCGTCGGCACGCACCGTATGTGCTCGACTGCCGGAACCGGCTTTCCGGCGCGAACATCGACGTTCTGTAAGTCGCGATGCTGAAGGTCACTTGTTCACACGCGACAACCACCGGCCCCCTGCTCCGAAGCTCCGGCCCCGGGCAAGCGGGCCGCCCCCTCGCACTCCGCCCGCTCCCGGGCGTACAGGCAGAGCAGCCGTGGCACTTCGTACAGCGCGGCGTGCGCGGTGACCTCGCCGGCCGGTGAGGTCACCGCCCCCGTGTCGATCAGCGATTCGACCGTACGGATCGCGGCCCGCTCCCCGCACCCCAGCGCCTCCATCGCCCCGTCCAGGGTGAAGCCGCCGTCCTGCGCGGTTCCGGCCAGCCGCCCCAGCGCCCGCCGGTCGTCCGCCGCCAGGTCCTGCCAGCAGGACGCCATCCGCAGCCGTACGGAGACGTCCCCGGCGACCAGTTCGTCCAGGGCCGCCGACGCGTCGCCGAGCCGGTCCGCGTACTCCGCCAGCGGCAGATGGCGCAGCACCGCCAGCCGCATCCCGCCCACGCCCACGGCCAACGGCAGGGCACCGCAGGCCCGGACGATCCGCAGGGCCGCCCCGGGATCGGTCCGCAGCCGCCCGGGCCCGATCAGCCTGCCCAGCAGCTCCAGCGCCTCGCCGTCCGCCAGCGCGGCCAGGGCGATCCGGTGCACGGGGGCCAGCCCGGCCAACTGCCCGCGCGCGGTGAGCACCACCGAGGACGGCCCGGAGCGGGGCAGCAGCCCCCGTACGGAAGCCTCGTCCGGTACGTCGTCGAGGACGATCAGCGCCCGGTGCTGCGACAGCCACTCCTGCCAGGCGTCCTCCGCTTCCGGCGGGACCGGCGCGGGTCCGTCCACAGCCTCGGCCCGCACCGCCCCCTCGGGTGACTCCGGGACGCGCGCCCCGCACAACCGCCCCAGCTCGCGCAGGACTTCGTCCGGGGTGCGGGTCGTACCGTCCTCGCGCCGGACCTGGACGTGGAAGCGCCCGTCGGGGAAGCCGTCGCCGAGCAGGTGGGCCGCCCGCAGGGCCAGCGCCGACTTTCCGGAGCCCGCAGGGCCCGAGAGGATCACCACGCACTCGTCCGTGGATCCCAACACGGCCAACAGGTCCCGCAGTTCCTCACGGCGGCCGGTGAAGTCCCGGGGCGCGGCGGGCAGCGCCGTACGGCGGCGCACGGTGTCCCGGGCGGTCACGGCGGGGCGGGGAGCGCGGCCCCGGCCGAGCATCGCCCGGTACAGGGCGGCCATCGCCGGGCTCGGCTCAAGGCCCAACTCCCGGGCCAGTAGCTGCCGGTAGTCGTCGTAGACCGCCAGCGCCTCGGCCTGCCGCCCGGACTGGTGCAGCGAGTTCATCCAGGCCGCCCGCAGTCGCTCCCGCAGCGGGTGGCGTTCCACCAGATCGCGCAAGCCGTCCACCGCGACGGCGGCCCGGCCGAGCTCGATCTCGGTCTCGGCCCAGTCCTCGTACACGGTCAGACATCGGGCCTCCAGCCGCTCGGCCTCCTCCGCGACCCCGGTGGAGTCCCGCAGGTCGTTCAGGGGCGGCCCCTCCCACAGGTCCAGGGCCTCGCGCAGCAGCCGGGCCGCCGTCCGCAGGTCGCCGCGCTCCCCGGCGGCCCGTCCGGCGCGGGCCAGGGCCCGGAAGCGCAGGGTGTCCAGCTCGCCCTCGTCGATGCGGAGCCGGTAGCCGCCGCAGCCGTGGACGACCCGGTCGCGGTCCTCGCCCCCGGGGCTGCCCAGGAGGGTGCGGGCGGCGCTGACGTAGACCTGGAGGTTCTTGCGCGCGGTACGGGGAGGGTCGTCGGGCCACACCGCATCGGTCAACACGTCCACGGGTACGGGGGTGTTGGGGCGGGCGAGCAGGGTGGCGAGGACGAGGCGCTGTTTCCGCGGGCCGAGCGGGAGCGGGTGGCCGTCCCGCTGGGCGGTGAGCGGGCCGAGCAGGGAGAAGTACACCGTGCCGGCGGGGGCCGGACGGGCGGGAGGTCGGATCATCAGCGGGCCTCCGGAAGCGGGGACGGGCGGCAGACTGCCGTACGTACCTGTCGATGCTGTCGCCGTACGGTCACCGGCGCATCGGGGCCGGACCCGCATGTTCCGCCCCCGCACCCGACCGAAACCGCCCGCCACCCCCAGGTTGTGGGGCACACCCTCCCCAGCGGCGCCCTTAACTCGCTCTCAGGCCGGTTCGACCGCGCACTCCGCCGCGAACTCGCACAGCGCAGACCGGTCCGCCCGGCCCGTCTTGCTGAGCAGGCTGGCCATGTGCTTCTCCACCGTGCGCGGCGAGATGGAGAGCCGCCGGGCGATCTGCTGGTTCCCCGGCCGCTCCGGGAGCAGCACGAACACCTCGTACTCGCGCGGGGTCACCCCGCTGGTCCGCAGCGGCAGCGGGATGCGGTCCCAGCCGCCCCGGTGCTGGGTGACGCTCGCCCCCGCCTGCCGCAGCGCCGCCCGGCACGCGGAGGCGACGGGCTGGACCCCGACCCCGTAGAAGAACTCCTCGGCCCGCCGCAGCCAGGCCACCGGGTCGCCCCAGCCGTCGGTGCGGGCCGCGTCCGCGACCAGGCGCAGGCCGAGGTGGCGGGCGACCGGGAAGGGCGCGGACCGGGCGTCGAAGGAGGCGACCAGGCGGGCGGCCCCGGCCCGGTCGCCGGAACGGCCCAGCAGCACCGCGTCCGCCAGCTCCAGGAACTGCCGGTTCCACGCCAGAGAGGCCCCGGGCAGGGCGCGTACGGCCTCGTACTCCGCCCGGTCCGCCGCGCCCGCCAGCACCCGCAGGAAGGGGCGCAGCCCGTAACTCCCGCTCAGGTAGAAGTAGCTGGGGTGGTCCCGCTCCCAGGCGAGCACCGCGTCCAGCCCCGCCAGGGCCCGCTCCCGGTCCTCCTCCAGCAGCGCCCCGATCGCCTTGCACAGCCCCAACTGGTGCGGTACGAGCAGGGATTGCTCACCGCCCGCCCGCCGGAAGGCCGCCAGGGAGCGGTCCATCTCCCGCCGCCGCCCCCGGTGCGCGGCCATCGTGGCGGCGGAGAGCAGCAGATAGCGGACGGCCGAGTGGTTGCCGACCCGGGCGCTGGCCTCCAGCGAACGGTCGATGATCTCCTGCGCCTCCTCCCAACGGCCGCACAGCACCGCGTTCATGGCGAGCAGCCCGTCCACCGTCTGGGTCAGCAGCAGCGCCCCCAGCTCGGTGGCCGCCGCACGGGCCGAGCGGAGCCGGGAGGCGTCCCCGGTCCGCATGAAGGCGTTGGCCCCCAGCCGCACCAGCGCCTCCACCCGCCAGACGGGCAGGGCGTGCTCGGTGGACAGGACGAGCATCCGCTCCAGACAGGCGTCCGCCGCGTCGAACCCCTTCTCCCGCAGCAGTAGGGCCAGTAACTGCCAGGCCTGGCAGGCGACTACGGGCAGTCCTTCCGCCTCGGCGATCTCCGCGGCCTCGCGGGCGGCGCGTTCGGTCTCCGCCGGGTCCCGGTGGTCCTGCCCGGGGAGCAGGGCGAGATGGCTGTCGGCGACGGCGAGCGCGGCCCGGCGGCCGGGCGCGGGCGCGTGGCCGAGCAGGGCACGGGCGGCGTCGATCTGCCGGGCCGCGTCCGCCGCCCGCTCGGCCATCACCGCCACCCAGGCGATCTTGATGTGGACCTCGCCGCGCCGGTCGGCGGCCGCCGTGCGCGCCGGAACCGGAGGAAGCGTTTCTGCCAGTGCCAGGGCGCTGTCCAGGTCGCCGCCCTCGGCCCGTGCCACGGCCAGGGACTCGGCGATGTCCGCCCGGTCGGCGTCGGCGGCCAGGGGGCAGGCCCGCTCCAGCAGCACCACCGCCGAGCCGTGCGCCCCCGAGGCGAGCATCCGCCTCCCGGCCTCCGCGAACCGGAGCGCGGCGCCCGAGCGGTTGCCCGCGGCGAGGTGGAGGGAGGCGACGAGCTGCTGCCCGTCCTCGTCGAGCGGGCGGCCGGAGTGCTCGACGGCCGCGGCGGCGCGGCGGGCGAGGGAGGCGCGTTCGGCCGGGGCGAGCGAGGAGATCAGGGCCTCGGCGGTCAGCGAGTGGCGGAAGGCGTAGCGGTCGGGGGCGGCGCCGTCGGGGGCGATCACGCCCGCCTCGACGGCGGACCGCAGATGGGTGAAGAGGGCCCGGTCCTCGAAACCGGTGACGGTCTGGAGCACCGGCACGGAGAACTGGCCGCCCAGAGTGGCCGCCGCGAGGAGGAGGTCCCGGACCGGTTCGTCCAGCCGGTCGAGTCTTCGGGCCCAGCTGCGGACGATGCCCGAGGGCACCGGACCACCCGGGTGCTCGGCCGCCTCCCAGCCGCTCTCCGCCCGGCGTAACTGCCCGGTGTCGAGCAGATCGGCCAGCAGGACCTCCACCAAGTACGGGTTGCCGCCCGCGCGTTCGGTCAGCCGACGGTGCACCACCGGGGGTATCTCCTCGGGCGCCGCCTCCAGACACGCACCCGTCAGTGCCCGCACCTGGTCACCGCCGAGCGGCTTCAACTCCCGTACGGCGGCGGCCTGACGCCGCTCGGCGGAGCGTACGAGGTCGAGTGCGGCACCGGCCTCCGGGCGACAGGTGCCCAGGAGCAGGATCGGTAGATCGGCGAGGTTGTCGATGACGTACTCGACCACCGCGACGGTCTCCGTGTCGCTGTCGTGCAGATCCTCCAGCAGGATCGCGCACCCGGACTCCCGGCCCAGCACCGACAGCAGCCGCAGCAGCGCCTCCGCCAGCTCGACCACGGTCTCCGGATAGCCGGGGGCCGCCTCCCGGCGCCACTCGGGGACGAGCCTGGCCAACGCGGGGTGGTACGGAGCCAGTTCGGGATCGGTCGGCGTACCGGCGGCCCGGAAGCGGGAGGAGAGCGCTTCCACGAGCGGGCGGAACGGAACGACGAGGCCGGTCGAGGTGGCCCGGCCGCGCAGCACGGGCATGCCCGATCCGTAGGCCCGGTAGGCGCATTCGCCCACCAGCCGGGATTTCCCTATCCCCGCTTCGCCGAGAAAGAACAGGGCGCGCCCCGAACGCCGTCGCACGGCGTCCAGGGCGCTGCTCAGCAGTCCGATCTCCTCGTCCCGCCCGACGATGACCGGCGAAGTGGCACGCATGGCCGCAGGCTACTGGAGTCGTAACTCATCCGGCAGTGTCCCAATGCGCCACATTGAGGGCCGAGATGTGGCTAAACGGGAATCATGGTGGTCCACGGCAGGTCGATCGTGTTGCCGAGGTGGGCCTCCGAGGCGCTGAGGAGCCTGTTGCGCATCCCCAGCCCGCCGCCGATACCGAGCGATATCTGCCCGGCCGGGTGATCGCAGGCGCCCTCCTGACCGAGGTCACCGGAACCCTGTGCCGCCGATTCGCTGATGTGCGTCATCTCTGCCTCATTCTCTGCTAGTGAACGACTGCTGAATGGAAGGTTTCTGACGGTTCATTGGTCGACAACCGCTGATCACGCGGAAGCGAAAGCCGAAGGGGAAAGGGCCGGTCGGCTACGCGGGAACGGAAAGGGCCGGTGGGGTCGGTGAAGCGGGCGAAAGAGCGGACGGACGGAGGAGCAGCGCGGAGCCGATCCGGTCGGGGAACCCCGCCCGCAGCAGCCCGTGTCCGATCCCCGAGAGGCCGGTGAGCAGCCCCGGGTGAGGTACGTGGCCGGGGGTCCCGCAGCGCGGGCCCGCCCGGTCGGCGGCGGCCAGCAGCATCCCGGCCCGGCGCACCCACGGGGCGCGGTCGCCGGTCAGGGCCGGGTGGCCGAGCAGCTCCAGCAGGCCCAGCTCACCGTGGCAGAGGCTGTCGTCGGCGAGCGGGGCGGAGTCCCCCGGCTCACCGGCCTGCTCGGCCAGCCAGTCGGCCAGGTCGGGATCGGCGAGCGCGTCCGGGCTGTCCGCGATCGCGAGGGCCACCCCCGCGGCCCCCTCGCACCAGGCCCGGCCCCCCGTCACCTCGACGGCCGCCCGGCGCAGGGCCCGCAGACCCGCCGTACGGTACTGCTCACCGCCCCCCGTCCCGGCGAAGCGCAGCAGCGCCCAGCCGATGCCCGCGGCCCCCTCCGCGAACCCCCCGGCCGCCGGGAGCGGGGCTACCGCGAGCCGCTCGGCGCACCGCTCGGCACCCCGCCAGGCCTCGGCCCGGCCGGTGGTGCGGTACACCGCGAGCAGGGAGGCCAGCCCGCCCGCCGCCCCGCCGCGCACCCCCTGCCCGGCCTCGGCCGCACTCGCGGCGCAGGCCAGCCGGGTGGCCGGGCCGGCCCACTCCCGTACCGTACGGTCGTCGAGCAGCGAACCCACCTCGGCCAGGGCGTACGCGATGCCGCCGAGCCCCGCGAAGGCGCCCGAGCCCAGCACCGCGAGGTCGTCCGCCCGGCCGTGCAGCGCGTCCAGCAGCCCGGGCACCGGGGCCAGCGCCTCGCGGGCCGCCTCGGCGTACCGCTCGGCGCCGGTGAGGGCGGCCAGTTGGGCGAGGAAGAGCGCGGGGCCGGTGTAGCCGCTCGCCAGGTCGGCCGCCATCGGCGTGAGGCGCCAGTAGCGTTCGCCGAGCAGTTCCAGGCCGATCCAGTTGGTGCGGCCCTCGTGCCGGTAGGCGAGCGAGACGAGCTGATCGCCCACCGACCGTGCGGCGGACAGGAGTTGCTCCGGCTCCGGGGCCGTCGCCGCAGTCCGGGCCCGCGCCCCGCCCGCCGACCGGTGGGGTGGCTCGGGCGAGGTGGACACCATCGCGGCCCGGATGATCCGTTCCTGGTCCTGACGGTCCACCGTGTCCATGGCCCGCACCTTCGCCTCGACCCGGGCCGGGCCGGTGGGCCCCGGCGCCACCGGCACCCCGCGCCCGGTGCCGCTCCACAGCTCCGCGGTGCCCGGCCGGGTGAGGAAGACCGGCACGTCACCGGCCCACAGCTGCTCGATCTCCGCGTCCTCCAGGCCGGGCAGCGCGGGCACGCCCAGGGTGGGGGTGCGGAGCAGGGAGAGGACCCGGTGGCGTTCGGCGGCGTCCCGCATCAGGTCGGGGTGGGTCGACTCGTCGAGGAGGGTGGTGTAGGTCCAGGTCGGCCGGGCCACGACCCGTACCTCGTCCTGCGCGAACTCGCTCAACAGCCCTCTCTGTCCCAGCAGTTCGTCACGGTGGTCGCTGATGGCGGTGTACCCGGCCCGGAACCCCTCGCACAGGGCGTCGGTGTAAGCGGACGGATCGACCGGATTCCCCTCCAGCCGGGGCCGGTTGGCCGATTCGGTGAACCGCCCGGAGCGCCGTACCAGCCGCATGGAGTCCGTCCCCGCACCCGCCCAGTCGGCCGTCTCGATCGGGGAGGCGGCGGCCCGGCCCCCACCGACGGCGGAGACATCGAGCGCGGCCGAGTCCCCGACGAGCAACTGCGGCAGCAGCCCCACGCGTTGGACCGAGGCGTGCAGGGCACGGGCGGCCGGGTCGGAGGAGTGCGCCTGGGGGAGCGGCGGATGGAAGAGGGTCTCCACGTCCACCAGCACGGGGTGCGGCCCGCAGGCGATCAGGTTCTCCTGGTGCAGGTCGGTGCCGTCCAGCAGATGCAGCAGGGCCAGCAGCGCCCCTTGGCGCCGGTAGAAGAGCCCGGTCTCCGCCGCCGATGAGCACGGCCGCTCCTCGACGAACTCCACCCACCCGTATTCGCCCCGGTCCAGCACCCGCAGGGCCCGGAGCGCGGGCGTCCCGGGAAGCGAACCGAACCAGTCCACCAGGGAGTTGAAGTGCCGGTGCGCGGCGAGCGGCCGCGGCTTGTAGACGAGCCGACTGCCGTCGGCGAACCGCAACAGCATCACCGACCGCCCACCACGATGACTGTCCCCGGCCCCGATCTCGACCCCGGACAACGCGCCTGGGCCCCGCCCGCCTGCGAGCACCCCAGACCCACGCCCGGCTCCGAGTGCCCCTGGCCCCTTCCCGCCTGCGAGCGCCCGCGACCCCCGCCGCCGCCCCCGCCCGGCTCCGCCCGCCCCCGGCCCCCGGTCGCGGTCGCCCAGCACACCGGAGGTCGCCAGCAGCGCCCGGTCGTCGGCGAGCCTGCCGAGCATCTCCGTGAACGCGTCGGCCGTGGCGAGGCTGGCCCGAGCGAGGATGCGGGCGAGTACGGGATAGGTGGTGAGGAGGGCCGTGAGCCCGTCCCGCCCCGCCGTCAGCCGCAGGAAGTCCTGGAACCGCTCCTCGGGCCCGTCCCCGGCCAGCCGCCCCGCCCGCCGCGCCTTGTGCAGCTCCAGCACGAGCGTCCGCGCCGCGAGCCGGGCCAGGCGCCGGGTCAACTGGGACCGGAAGTCCTCCAGTACGGGGGCGAGCCCGACGGCGACCCCGCCCCGTACGGCGTTGTTCGACGGCGAGACCAGCACCCGTCCGGCGGCCCGCTCGGCGAACGGCGCCACGACGAGCGCGAATCCGCTGAGCCCGGGGTACTCCCGCTCGGGGACGACGGCCTCGGCCGGTGCGGCGGCGAGGACGCCCCGGACGAACACCGCCCAGTCGGGCTCGCTCACGGGCCTGCCACCGACGACACCGGGCAGCCACCAGGGCTCCCGGTCCCCGCGCCGGAACAGCGTGGTGGCGGACGGGGCGGTGGCGGCCGGGCCAGTGGCGGCCGGGGCGACCGGGCGGCAGCCGGTGAGCGGCGCGGGGGCGCTGTGTGTGCCGAGGCCACCGTTCAAGCCTCTGGCGATCAGATCCTTCTCCGCCACCGCTCCGCACCTCCCCGGTCCCGGGCCGGGCCCGGTCGGGCCGCCCGCGTTCATCGTGGCGGGGGAGCGGGGGCGGGCGCATGGGGGAGTCGCCCCCATCTTTCGCCCCCCGAGTCCGCGGAGACCGGTCAAGGCGGCGGCGGATTCAGGATTGGCTGTTTCTCGTCTGCCGCGCGGAGCCGGGCTGATGCTTAATAGGGCTCCCGCGCGCGGAGCGGGTGAGCGACGAGTGCACGGGGGAGCACATGACCGCAACAGGGAGTTTCGACCCACTCTCAGGACGGACGCCACCGCCGGGTCAGCCACCCGGCCCGCAACCGGCCCCGCAACCGGGACAGCCGCCCGGCCCGCAACCGGGTCCGCCCTCTGGCCCGCAACCGGGTCCGCAACTCGGCCCGCCGCCCGGGCCGCCCCCGGGGCCACCGCCCGGATCACCACCTGCGGCGCCGGTCCCGCGGTCGCCGGGGCCGCAGACCGAGACGCCGCTGTTCCCGCCGTTGCCGCGCCCGCGAGACATCATCGAGGTCTCGGTCAAATGCCGCCTGCTCTGGATAGGCTCGGCAGCCTTCCCGCTGCACACTCTCGCCCGGGTCGAGGCGGTCAGGATCAAGCCCGCCTGGGGCACGGCCCTGCTCCGCCTCCTGAAGTGGATGGCGATCGCCATCGCCGTCTATGCGGCACTCGGCGCGATGGACAGCGGTGACGTGCGCATCGGCGAAGGCGCGGTTCCGCTGTTCATCGTCCTGCTGTTCGTTTTCGCCATCTTCATTTTCAAGGACATGTTCGACCGTGCGAAGCCGATCCTGGCGGTGGAGACGGCAGGAGGCACCCTGGCGATCGTGACGCTGCCCAACGAGGACGAGCTGAGGGTGATCGCCGGGCGGATCATCCACGCGATCGACCACCCGGAGGCCGAGTTCACCGCGTACGTCAATCAGTTGAACCACTACAACGGCCCCGTCTTCAACCAGAACGGCGGGATGAACACGGGGATCAAACTGTGACCGAGCCGCCGCACGGCACGACCTACAACCAGCCCGTCTTCAACCAGAACGGCGGGGTGAACATCGGCATCAACTACGGCTCCGTAGGCGCCGAGCAGGACCCGGAACTCCGCGCCGCGGTGCTGGAGCTGACCCGACAGCTCCGCCTCATCGAAGACCGCCTCACCCCGGACCAGGCCCGCACCGTCGAAGAGGCCTTGCCCGTGCTCTCCATGGACCGCGCCGCCATGACCGAGCGCGGTGTCACCCTCGCGCGTCTCGCCCAGATCGCGAACGCGGTCGGCCCGGCGGCCGAACAGGCAGGGGCCGCGCTGGGCCGACTGCTCGGACTGCTGGGGTAGGGGGGCGTCAGACACCCCTAGGGTCGGCCCCCTAGGGTCGGCCCCCTAGGAGTCGGACACCCCCTCCGAGCCGCCCCGGACCGACCCGCCCCGGACCGACCCGCCCCGGACCGACCCGCCTCACCCTCACCTCACCTCACCCCACCCGAGGCGGAGCCGTGGACCCCCGGATCATCAACTCGGCGGCGATGGTGGCGATACCGCCCGGTGGCGGGTTCTCCTTGCCCATGGCGAGCCGCCCGGCCCGCGCGCCCGCCTCGAAGAGCGGCAGCCGTACGGTCGTCAGAGCGGGTACGGCGTCCACCGAGAACGGCAGGTCGTCGAAGCCCGCCACCGAGATGTCCTGCGGGATGCGCAGCCCCCGGTCCCGTACGGCGGCGCAGGCGCCCAGCGCGACGGTGTCGTTGGCGGCGACGATCGCGGTCACGCCCGGGTCCCGGCGCAGTATTTCGAGGGTGGCCTCGTACCCGGAGCGCCGGTCGTAGGGCCCGTGCACGGTGAGCCGCTCCTCGTCCTCCGGCTCCGGGCCGAGCCCCGCGCCCCGCAGGGCCTCGCGGTGGCCCTCCAGCCGGTGCCGGGTGGTGGTGCGTTCGGGGGGCCCGGCGACGTAACCGATCCTGCGGTGGCCGAGCGCGACCAGGTGCTCGGTCAACCGGCGCCCGCCACCCCGGTTGTCGAAGGCGAGCGCGGCGACGAGTGCGTCCCCGTCGGGGAGCGGGGGCCGCCCGCAGAAGACGATCCGGGTCCCGGCATCGGCGAGCTTGGCCAGCTTCGCGGCCACCGCGGCCTGGTGCGCCTCGTTCTCGACCGCGCCCCCGGTGAGCACGACGGCGGCGGCGCGCTGGCGCTGGAGGAGGGTGAGGTAGGTGAGCTCGCGCTCGGGGGAGCCGCCGGTGTTGCAGATGACGGCCAGCTTCTCGCCGCCCGCCCGCCCGGACCCGTCCCCGGGCCCGCCGATCTGGGTCTGCGCGGCCCCGGCCATGATCCCGAAGAAGGGGTCCGCGATGTCGTTGACCAGGATGCCGACGAGGTCCGAGGTGGCGGCCGCGAGGGAGCTGGCAGGCCCGTTGAGCACGTAGTCCAGGTCGTCCACCGCACGCAGGACCCGCTCCCGGGTCGACGCGGCGACCGGGTAGTTGCCGTTCAGCACGCGGGAGACGGTGGCCGGGGACACCCGGGCGCGGGCCGCCACGTCCGCGAGGGTGACTGTCATCGCTGTCCTCCGTGAGGTCACGTTGCGCCCCCTCTTGTCCGGGCCGCTGTCGGCAGGCTAGCGTCCTCTCCCATAGAAAGCGCTTACTACGGCTGTATGCCCGTACTGGAGGGATCTTCGTGACACGCAGGACAGTGCGCATCGCCATGAACGGCGTCACGGGGCGCATGGGATACCGGCAACACCTGGTGCGTTCGATCCTCGCGATCCGCGAGCAGGGCGGCCTGGACCTCGGTGGCGGCGAGGTGCTCTGGCCCGAACCCGTCCTCGTCGGCCGCCGCGCCCACGCCCTGGAGGAGCTGGCGGCCCGCCACGGCCTCACCGAGTGGTCGACGGACCTGGACGCGGTGCTCGCGGACGACACGGTCGACATCTACTTCGACGCGCAGGTCACCTCGGCCCGGGTGGAGGCGATCAAGAAGGCGATAGCGGCGGGCAAGCACATCTATACGGAGAAGCCCACGGCGACCGACACCGCGGGCGCTCTCGATCTGGCCCGCCTCGCCCGGGATGCGGGCATCAAGCACGGCGTGGTCCAGGACAAGATCTTCCTGCCGGGCCTGCTGAAGCTGAAGCGCCTGCTGGACGGCGGCTTCTTCGGCGAAGTCCTCTCCGTCCGGGGCGAGTTCGGCTACTGGGTCTTCGAGGGCGACTGGCAGGAGGCCCAACGCCCCTCGTGGAACTACCGCGCGGAGGACGGCGGCGGCATCGTCGTGGACATGTTCCCGCACTGGGAGTACGTGCTCCATGAGCTGTTCGGCCGGGTCACCTCCGTAACGGCCCATGTGCAGACGCACGTTCCGCGGCGCTGGGACGAGCACGGCAAGCCGTACGCGGCGACCGCCGACGACGCCGCGTACGGGATCTTCCAACTGGCGGGCGGGGCGGTCGCGCAGATCAACTCCTCCTGGACGGTACGGGTGAACCGCGACGAGCTGGTGGAGTTCCAGGTGGACGGTACGCACGGCTCCGCCGTGGCGGGCCTGCGCAACTGCCGCGTACAGCACCGTTCTTCGACCCCCAAGCCGGTCTGGAACCCGGACCTCCCGGTCACGGAGCCGTTCCGCGACCAGTGGCAGGAGATCCCGGACAACCAGGAGTTCGACAACGGCTTCAAGGCGCAGTGGGAGCTGTTCCTGCGCCATGTGACGCTGGACGAGCCGTACACCTGGGACCTGCTGGCCGGTGCGCGGGGCGTCCAACTCGCGGAACTGGGCCTGAAGTCGTCCGCCGAGGGCCGCCGCTTCGAGGTCCCGGAGCTGACGCTGTGACGGCTCCCCTGTCCCTGCCCGGCGGCCCGTACACCCCGCGCGCCACCCCGCTGGACCTGCCTCCGGGAGGGGCGGCCCTCACCTCCCGTACGGTCTTCTCGGCGGCCCATGTGGTGGCGGACCCGTACGCGGACATCAGCCCGGACGGTCCGGCGGCCGTCGACTGGGAGTCCACGCTCGCCTTCCGCCGCCACCTCTGGGCGCACGGCCTGGGTGTGGCCGAGGCGATGGACACGGCACAGCGGGGGATGGGCCTGGACTGGGCGGGCGCGGCCGAACTGATCCGCCGGTCGGCGGCGGAGGCGAAGGCGGTGGGCGGACGGATCGCGTGCGGGGTGGGCACGGACCAGCTGCCGCAGACCGGCGAACCGACGTTGCTGGAGGTCAGGTCGGCGTACGAGGAGCAACTGGCTCTGGCCGAGGCCAACGGCGTACAACCGATCCTGATGGCATCGCGCGCACTGGTGAGGGCGGCGCGGGGCCCGGAGGACTACCTCGCCACCTACGCCCACCTCCTGCGTCAGGCTTCCGGGCCGGTGATCCTGCACTGGCTGGGCCCGATGTTCGACCCGGCGCTGGAGGGCAACTGGGGCAGCCCCGACCTCGACGAGGCGACGGACACGTTCCTGAAGGTCATCGCCGAACACCCGGACAAGGTGGACGGCGTCAAGATCTCCCTCCTGGACGCGGACCGCGAGATCGACGTACGCCGCCGCCTCCCGGCCGGGGTGCGCTGCTACACGGGCGACGACTTCCACTACCCGGAGCTGATCGCGGGCGACGAACGGAGCTTCAGCCACGCGCTGTTGGGCATTTTCGACCCACTCGGCCCCCTGGCGGCACACGCGGTACGCGTACTCGACACGGGTGATGTGGACGGCTTCCGGGCCCTCCTCGACCCCACGGTCGAACTCTCCCGCCATCTCTTCCAGCCTCCCACCCGTTTCTACAAGACGGGCGTGGTGTTCCTGGCCTGGCTGGCGGGCCATCAGGATCACTTCACGATGGCGGGCGGCCTCCAGTCGGCGCGCTCGCTGCCGCACCTGTCGAAGGCGTACGAACTGGCGGACGGATTGGGCCTGTTCCCGGACCCGGACCGGGCGGCACACCGTATGCGAGCGCTCCTGGCGGTCCACGGAGGAACACGATGAACGAATCCCTCAAGCGATCGCTTGCCCGCCTCTCGCTCAACCAGGAGACCATCAAGCAGTGGTCGCTCCCGGAGTTGGCGGAGGGCTGCGCCAAGGCGGGCATCAATATGGTCGGCCTGTGGCGGGCGCCGGTGCAGGCGTACGGCGTGGAGCGCACGGCAAGGCTCCTCTCGGACGCGGGCCTCACCGTCACCAGCCTCTGCCGGGGCGGCTTCTTCACGGCCCTGGACCCCGCCGAACGGGCCCGCGCCCTGGACGACAACCGCCGGGCGATCGACGAGGCGGCGGCCCTCGCCACGGACACCCTGGTGCTGGTCTCCGGCGGACTCCCGCCCGGCAGCCGCGACTTGTCCGGGGCTCGGGAACGGGTGGCGGACGCACTGGCCGAACTCGCCCCGTACGCAGGCGAACACGGCGTACGCCTGGCCATCGAACCGCTGCACCCGATGTTCGCCGCGGACCGCTGCGTGGTCTCGACCCTCGCCCAGGCCCTGGACCTCGCGGAACGCTTCCCGGCCGAGCAGGTGGGGGTGGTCGTCGACACATACCACGTCTGGTGGGACGACCGGGCCCCCGCCGAGATCGCCCGCGCGGGGGCGGGCGGCCGCATCCACGCCTTCCAGTTGGCGGACTGGATCACCCCGCTCCCGGCGGGCGTGCTGCTGGGCCGGGGCCAACTGGGCGACGGAAGCGTGGATTTCCGCGCGTTCCGTACGGAGGTGGAGGCGGCGGGCTTCACGGGCCCGATCGAGGTGGAGATCTTCAACGAGGCGCTGTGGGCCCGGGACGGGGCGGAGGTGCTGGCCGAGGTGGTGGAGCGCTATGTGCAACACGCCTGCTGAGGCCCCTGATCGAGCCTGATGGTAAAGAGATCGCAAAGGGCTGCAACCTTTGCGTACCCTCCCGGGTCACACATGGCGTCGGGACTTCCGGGGAGGGGTCCGGGGGGAACGGGAAGACCCGACGGGGGGACAGCGAGGGGGGTCCGGCCGCGAGGCCGGGCCCCATTCCGCTTTCCGGGGAGCTGAGGGGGAACGGGCCGGCCGGGGCCGACCGAGGCATGCCGCCCAGCCCCGGCCACCCCCCTCGGATCACATCACAGCGCGAGCATGACCCGCGCCGGGACACCGGCGTCCGCGAGCGGCCGCAGCGCCAGCCGGATCAGCGGCAGCGGGTTGTCGTCGCCCGCGATGCGGTTGGCGCTGAGTTCGCCGCACATCAGGCAGTGATGGATGAGCACCCACTCCCCGTC
This sequence comes from Streptomyces sp. NPDC059452, assembly GCF_042750035.1. Classification (NCBI taxonomy): domain Bacteria; kingdom Bacillati; phylum Actinomycetota; class Actinomycetes; order Kitasatosporales; family Streptomycetaceae; genus Streptomyces; species Streptomyces sp. NPDC059452. Next base: position 32,376 of record NZ_JBHYVE010000023.1, on the reverse strand, counting down.
CCGCCGCACCGACAGACTCAGCGCCGCCATGCGCCCACCGCACCCCGCCGCCCGGTCACCCGGTACCCGCCGGTCCACGTGCAGGCTGACCAGGCAGGACGGGCAGTGGTTGCGGTGGGCGGTCCCCGGCGCCACCACCGACACGTCGAGCCGGCAGCCGACGCACCGGAACGCGCCCCCGTGCGACCCGCCCGGCCCGTGAAGGACGTCTTTGGCCCGCTGGGGGCGCCGCTGCCCGGTCCGCCGGGGCCCACGCCGCGTCACAGGTCACCGAAGGCTTCGAGCGGGAAGGGCGGCTGAGCCAGGGGGCGCACGGCCATGCGCATCAGGATCAGCTGGTTGTCGTCGCCGCAGACGGGGTTCGAGGTCAGCTCGTCGCAACGGGTGCAGCGATGGACGACCATCCACGCCCCGGTACGCAGCACCGCGATGGAGATCGGCGCCATCCGGCCCTCGCAGTCGGAGGGCCCGCCCTCGACGTGGTCGACGAGGTGCTGGGAGTGCAGGCAGCTCGGGCAGTGGTTGCGCCGACTGCCGTCGGGCGCGTACGCCGCGACGGTCAGCCCGCAGCGGACGCAGGTGAAGATGGAGAGGGAAGAGGGCATGGCTGAGCGGTGCTTGGGGTTGTCGTATGACACCCGGATACTCCTTGCCGAAGGTGAGGAACGAAAGCAGCAGGGAAGTACCGAGCACCCCTCGCGTCGGGGGCGTGGGTGGCGAGTCAGCAGACGGCGAACGTACGGCTGCGCGTACGGCTGCACCTGCGGTCAGGCCCGCTCGCCCCGGCGCCGTGGGCGCGACGAGGGAGGCTCGGAATCACTGGCCGGGGCATACATCAACTGCTTTCCAGGGCACACGGCCCAGAGGTCACCTGCGGTCGGCACCGCGGCGGAGGTGCGAGCACCGTAACAACAGGCGGGGAAGCCGGACCACCGAATTACCCTCGGCCCGGCCAGCACGTTCGAGCCGTCCCCGCCCCGGGCGTCTTCGTCGCCCTGAGGGTGGGCATCGAACAGCCGGGCCGGCCCTTCCTTGTCCGATGCGTTGAGGAACCGTACGCACTCCTAAAGGAAACGGTCCTCATCCGCCAGACCGGGTTTCGCGGACGCGACCCCACCCCGCCTGCGCGGGGACCGCAGCTCGGGATGGCTGGTGAGCGGACCGACCTCCGGAACACCCCCACCTGGGCGGGGACCACTGGGTGACGTCGGTCATCGGCTCCTGGTGTTCTGGAGCGCTTGGTGGCCGCGATGGCCGCGATGGGTGGGCTGGGCAACGATGCTGTGGGCGGTGGCGTACGCCGCCTTCGGCTTGGTGTGCGCGCTGAGCGGGACCCCATTGCTCCACGACGGCGGTGACTCAGGGGCTTCCGGGTTGGAGTGGGCGGTCGTGGCGGTGGGTGTGATGGCGACGCTGGTCAGCGGGGCGGTGGTGCGGTACGGGCTGCGGCCAGAGCTACGGGTGCTGCTCTGGGTGACCTGCGGGCTGGCCGGGATCACCGCGTTCAGTCTGCTGATGGACGTGGTCACGCTGATGTTCGGCCAGGGAGTGGACGGCCGGGCTTCCGCTGCGAACAAGGTCCTGGCGGCGGTCGGGGCGGTCCTGCTCGCGGCCACGGCCCGGTCCGACCGTCTGCCCGCTGGTACCGCCCTACGAACACCGTCCTCCGCACCGAAGCTCGTCCAACTCGCTGCCTGGGCAGGGACGCTGGCCTTTGTCCCGTACGCGGCAATGAAGCTGATCTGGGCGTCCGGCGGCACGTTCGCGGGTATGGCCGGCGAGGAGATGCTCGCGGTCTCGGAGCGGAACGGCGCCTCGGGGATTTTCCTTGCCCTGGAGTCCTGGGGCCTGGACCCCACCGTACTGCTGGCCACACTCGGTGTCTTCCTGCTCTGGGGCCTGGTTCGCCCGTGGGGGCAGGTCTTCCCGCGCTGGACCCTGTTCCTTCGCGGCCGACGTGTGCCGCGCTGGCTCCCGCTCGCCCCGGCTCTGCTCGGCGCCGCCACACTCGCCCTGTACGGCGTTGTCGGGGTCGGATACTTGGCCCTGGCCACGGTCGGCCCGGTGACGATGCGGCGCGGCGACTTCCACTCCTCGGGCGATGCGCTGCTGGTCGCCTGGATCGGGATTGTGGCCTTCGCCGTCTATGGCATCGCCCTGACCATCGCGGCCCGCTCGTACTGGCTTCGGACCCGTCCCAACGCCGGATGATCAGTCAACACGGAGTAACCGTCCGCGGCCAGCGGATCCCCTGTCGACTGGCCGTCCACGGAGGATTTCAACTGGCCGCCAACACGCAGGGTCCACGATGAAGTGGCTCGCGTACCGCCGGTGCTGCACGCAAGACCCTCGCCTGCACGGAGACTGTGCGCAGTCAGAACACATCCCTGTTCCAGCGATCTTGGAGGAGGCTCGTCAGTGCGTGGCGATGCCACTCCCGGCCGGTCGCATCCCCCGCCACCGGCCTTGGCCGATGTCATGCCGCTCTTGGGGCTTCTCGTGATTGCCGGGGCCATTGCAGCGAGTGCCTGATCCGCTTCCTCAGACGCTGTTTCGCGAAAGGGCTCGCCCTCTAGTTGGTCTGTCCGGCCTCGTCGACGATGCCGGAGTCGATGAGGGCGACGGAGGTGACGACGGTGCCGGCCTTACCCCAGGCGTTGTCCTCCACGAGGACCGTGCGCTCGCCCAGAAGTCGGACCGTGCTCTTGTCGAAGATCCACTCGGTGCGTTCGCCGTCGTGTGTCCGGGCGACAGCGATCCCGTGCCGGCCTGCCGCGTCCACGGCGTCAGGGACGACATCGACACCGGGAATGAGAGCGGCGGCCCGGTAGAGAGCCGCAGTGGTGTCGGGGGGAGCCGCCCCGCTGCGCAGAAGGTCTCCGATCGTGACGAAGGCTTCCTGGTGCGGTCCCGTCGTGGAGTCGGAACCGGCACCGTGATGGTCCTCGGCGTCGTCGCTGATCCCCTTCAGCAGAGCCTCGGGGTCGGTCGGCAGCGCGTCCAGGAACGTGTAGGTCGGAGAGTTCAGGCTGCCTCGGCCCGGAGTTCCCGGCAGCAGGACATTGCGGCCGTTCTTGCGTTGCAGCGTCCGTTCACTGCCGTCGACCGAGGTCCACTGCTCCATGTCCTCGTCCTCGCGCAGGAGTTCCATCTCGTCTGCCTCGGTCTCGGACAGCACCGACGTATGGCCGACCACCTTGACGTACGTGTACTGGCCGGAACGGATCTTCGTCTGCGGCGTCGCGGCTGCGGCCAGGGCCGCTTTCTCCAGCAACTGGACCGACGCTGCGGAGGCCGGTTGCACGGTGCGGGGAGTATCCGGTGATCCGGAGCCGAGGCTGAAAACGACAAGGGACGCTCCAGCAGCCACTGCGGTGCCCAGCGCCAAACCCCAACGCCTTCTCGCCCGAAGGGCTGGGTGGAAAGAACGGGACCGCGTCTGCCGATCGACCTCGCTCAGGAAGTGAGCACGGCGAGCTTCCACTTGTCCAGGTGCTGGCTCCGGGCAGGGAGGGGGAGGCAGAGTCCTGCTCGCCTGCTCACGTTCGGATTGTTCCCGCTGTTCCGGATTCATCGTGTATTTCTCCTGAGGAGTGTGCGGGCCGTGCCCATCCCGCTCTGCGATATGTGTCCGCTGCCGGTCCGCGGTTCCGCAGTATGGGGATCTGCTCCAAGCTCCTCCTGGACGAGCGTGCGCAGCTTCTGTCTCGCTCGTGAGAGCCGGGAGCGTACGGTGCCCACGGGAAGCCTCAACGCCTCAGCGGCCGCCGCATATCCCAGGTCGGACCAGACGACCAGGGAGAAGACCTCGCGCTCACTCCGCCTCAGGCGTTGGATCGCTCTCGCCGCAGCGGCCAGCCGCTGAGCGTCGGCCATCTGCCCGACCACCTCGTCCGAAAAGTCAGGCATCGCTTCAGGCGGCGGCAGACGGGACATCGCCTCCCGATGCCGACGTGCGGCCCGGGCGGTGTTGCGCATCACGTTGGTCGCGATTCCCAACAGCCACGCACGTACGCTCCTGACCTCATCGCGCAGCTTGCCCCGAAGCCGCCAAGCCTCCAGAAAGGTGAGCGACATGATGTCTTCGGACAGGGCCCAGTCACCCGTCGTCCGGATCGCATGGGCATAGACGACGCGCGCATGCTCGTCAAAGATCTCGGCGAACGCCGCCCGATCGCCGGATCGGACTCGTTCATGCAAGGAGAAGTCCACAACGACAAGTGTCCGCACAGGTGCATCGGTTCCACTTCTTGGCCGTCGAATCGCGATCGACCACCACCCAGGGCGATGATCAAGGCGATGAACCGTCGCGGCCTGACCCGGAACTGGGGCCCGCTGCTGAAGGAGCTGACCCACGCTACGCGTCGTAGAGGCCCCGGCCTGTGCACCCGTTGCTCTGAACGCACGAGGTTGTTGTCGGATACGTCGGCGCATTGGGTGATGGCCGCTCGCCGACCGTTCAACGCAGTTGGCGGTACCGTGGCTTAGCTGCTCACGGAGCGTCTGCGCGCGGAACAAGGTCAGCACCTTCGCCGAGCTAGTGCGTGGGACGGGGGACCTGAGAACAGCCGACGTCGGGTGCGGGCCCGGACACCTGGCGGCTAGGCTGGACGACGGAACACCCCCGCCTGCGCGGGGACTACGTTGACCCGCGAGTCAGTAGCGGTATCGAGCTGGAACACCCCCGCCTGCGCGGGGACCAACACGAGATCGTCACCTGGAAATCAGGATCGCGCGGGAAGCAAGCACGTCCAACGGGGAGAACAACAAGACATGCGTACGCCGACGCGCGCGGTCCCGGCGGTACTGGCCGCCATAGCACTGACGATGACACTGACAGCCTGCAGCGACGCCTTCTCCATCGCGGGAAAGGGCGACGGGACCGCAGCCTCCGGCTCGCCCGACGACGACCGGAAGACCTTCCGCCTGGGCGATCCCAGCCCTCCGCAGGACAGCATGAAGACGGACTCGGACGGCGCCACGTACACGGTCACGCCCACCAAGGTCGTGACCGGCACGTCGGCCGATGTCGACAACTCGGGCCTCGACAAGAGCAAACTTCCGGGCCCCAGGGTCCCCGTCCACGTCTGGTCCACGCTGACCCACAAGAGCGGCAAGCCGATGCGGGTCGGTGACATGGACGGCGACCTGGTCATCAGGACGGACCGCGACGACCGCACCAAGGCGCTGCTTGTCATGTGGGGCGACGTGACATGGCCGGACTGCCCGGAGCCGGACTCGGAGAAGCGGGTGCGCAAGGGCGGGTCGGAGACGATCTGTACGACCTTCCTGATCACCCGGGGCGAGAAGCCAGCGGCGGTCGAGCTGGAGCAGGGCTTCCACAGCGAACCGCTGGAGTGGCCGGTGGCGGGCTGACCTCACCGGGGCGGAACGACGAGCACGCCACATCCTGAAGGAGTTTGACGTCAGGAGAATCGGAGTCAGTGCCCCGGGGTGATATCCGGCAACGGCCGCCCCGGGGTGCTCTCCCGCAGGGTGGGCAGCTCCATCGGCGAGGGGTCCGGGGCGAGGAGCCGGGCGTGATGCGTCTGACCGACCGAGCCAACTGGTGGGCCCCGGGCCGCTGGCCGCCCGCCACCGCCGCTGGGGCATCACGGAGTCCTCTGACCCCGCCGTCCCCAGCCTCTCGGCCGACGGGCCCCTCCCGCTCTCCCACTCACCAACGCCTGCTCCCTGAGGGGCTGGAGCGGGATCGGGAGCGGGTGCTCGGCGGTGAGATGGTCGGTGTCCATGTGGCCTTCGTCGCCTCCTCCGGACGCACGGAAGCCCCTGCCGACATCGGTCAGGGGCTTGGGCGAGCACATACGTACGGTGGTGGCAGCGGTGCGACGCGGCGGGCGGGCTCCGGTTCGGCCGTGGTGCGGGCCCCGGCCGTAGCGGTGGCCGGGACCCGCGGTGGGGATCGTCAGGAGACGTTCCACTGCCCGGTCTGATTGGCGAATCCGCTGCTCAGCGCGAATTGCACCGAGACGACCTTTGATGCCTTCGGCACCTCGAAGACGATCCACCCGAGGACCTTCTCGCCCGGCGGGACGTTGGCGTCCGACGTCATCGAGGGGCCGTCGGCGACGTCCGCGAACGTCGCCGGGAACCGCTGGCCGTCCGCGTCGGCAACCTGCGCCCCGTTCGAGGGGCTGTCGACGTACGGCTTCTTCCCGGTGTTGGTCAGCTCGAACTGGGCGGCCACCCAGCGCTTCCCGTCTGCCGGGCTGAAGAACTCATCGGCGGACTTGGCGTTGTCGACCCACTTCTTCAGAACGGCGTCGACCTTCTCGCCCTCGTTGCCCTTCAGGGCGATGGTGTCGCCGACCTTCGCGGCCTTGGACGACTCCTGTGCCTCTTCCTCGGTGGGTTCGGCGTTCTTGGGCTTCTCAGCGGCGCCGGTTTTGGTGGGTTCGGTGGTGATCTCGTCGTCGGTGCATCCCGTGGCGGTGAGCAGCAGCCCGGCTGCGGCAATGGCGGCGATGATCGTACGGCGCATGGTGGCCCCCCTTGGTGCGGTTCTTAAGGGATCATCATGTCGTATAGGTGTGTGCTACGTGTGGGGTTTGTGGGGATTGTGTTTCTGCTGTTGCTGATCGGTGGTGAGATCGGTAGGTGCGCGCTCGCTGGGGAGTCGAGGCAGTCGGCGTACGGCAGGGCACGTGGTGCGAAGCTCGGCTTCCGCGGGAGCGGGGAGCCGGCTCACGATCGGTGGGCGTCTGTGGGTGTTCCTGGGGCCACGCGGAACACCCCTGCTCGCGCGAGGACCACGCCGCGAGGACCGGGCCCGCGAACGGCGGCTGCGGAACATCCCCACCTGCGCGGGGACCACTCGGGAAATAAGGCGGCGCCCATCCCACGTACGGAACACCCCCGCTCGCGCGGGGACCACAACGAGTAGTTCTGCTGGGTGTTCTTCTGGTCCGGAACACCCCCGCCTGCGCGGGGACCGCACCCAGATCGACGTGCTCGGCGGCGAGTGGGACGGAACACCCCCGCCTGCGCGGGGACCACGACGCGGCCCGCATCGCCAGCTACACCCAGGTCGGAACACCCCCGCCTGCGCGGGGACCACCTGCCGTGCTCGTTGATCAGTTTCACGAGCACCGGAACACCCCCGCTCGCGCGGGGACCACCCCAGGGCAGAGCACGGATTTCGGACTACGAGCGGAACACCCCCGCTCGCGCGGGGACCACACCCGGGCCAAGGGAACGCCGGTGGAGCCGGGCGGAACACCCCCGCTCGCGCGGGGACCACTCGGCCTCCTCGGCCATCGGCTGTTCGAGGTACGGAACACCCCCGCTCGCGCGGGGACCACTCTTCCTGACCTGTGGCTTTATAGGGGCTTTGCCAGTTCTTGACTCATGGGGGCGTCGTTCACCCCTACATGGTGGCAGAGAGCGGAAACAGTCAGGGCTGCCGCGGGCTCGCGATGCCGAGTGGGCCGCGTCCATCGGCTTCCGCAAGGCGCCACGGGGAAGGTGTGCGCCGCCGAGGGGGCCGCATTTTTCAGTCAGCGGCCCCCCGCCCCGTCCGCTCGCCCGACCCTGAAGCGTGGCGCTGTGCAGCGTCAATTTGGGGAATCTGTACGGGTGAAGGATCAGCCGATCGCGGCCGCGCGCCACATCGGCCGGTCATACGATGGGTCTCCGTACCGACCCTGGGAGCCTCTGTGTCGGATCACATCCCGGACCGTCCGCCGAAGACCCCGCCCCCGCCGAAGCGCCCGATCTCGCCGCCGCGCCCCGAGAGGAGCCTTGCAGGACCGGCTCGTGACCGGATGCTGGTGTAGAACCGGCGGTCGGTGGCCGGGGGCCGGTCAACTGGCCGCTGAACGAAGGTGCTTGTTCGGCTACCGTCGGATCCGCACCTCGATCAAGGCCGAGTCCCGCTGGGAAACGCTCGGTGCGGGCCTCCTGGTCGCCTAGTCCGGATCGAGGTCCGAGCAGCCGTTCCGGCCGGGCAGGCAACGTACAAGCGCAGGTCGTACGGGGGTGAGCAGCCCGCGAGAGGTGGCTGACCGGCACGCGAGCGGGCCCCCGGCTGATCCGGGGACCCGCGATGCCCCTACCTCTGCCTGCCGTTCACGCCTGACGCAACGCAGAGCGGCCCGCGTAGCGTGCGGTGTCGCCCAACTCCTCCTCGATCCGGATCATTTGGTTGTACTTTGCCGTGCGGTCGGACCGGGAGAGCGAGCCGGTCTTGATCTGGCCGCAGCCGGTCGCCACTGCCAGGTCCGCGATGGTGGTGTCCTCCGTCTCGCCCGATCGGTGCGACATGACGGCCGTCCAGCCCGCCTGGTGGGCCGTGGCCACCGTGGCCAGCGCCTCGGTCAGGGTCCCGATCTGGTTGACCTTGACCAGGACCGAGTTGCCCACGCCCGTACGGATGCCCTCGCGCAGCAGCGTCTCGTTGGTGCAGAACACGTCGTCGCCGGTGAGCTGGCAGCGGTCGCCGACGCGGGCGGTCAGCTCGCGCCAGCCGTCCAGGTCGTCTTCCGCCATCGGGTCCTCGATGGAGAGGACCGGGTACGCGTCGATGAGCTTGGCCAGGTAGTCGGCGTTCTCGGAGGGGGTACGGCGTACTCCCTCGCCCGCGTAGTCGTACACCCCGTCGCGGAAGAACTCCGACGACGCCGGGTCCATGATCAGGCCGATGTCCGTGCCGGGGCGATAGCCGGTCCGCTCGATGGCGGCCATCACGAAGTCGAGCGCCTCCTCGGCGGTACGCAGTGCGGGCGCGAAGCCGCCCTCGTCGCCGACGCCCGTGGAGTGCCCGGCGGCCAGCAGATCGCGGCGCAGGGTGTGGAAGACCTCGCTGCCCATACGTACGGCTTCGGCGAAGGTGTCCGCACCCACGGGTGCGATCATGAACTCCTGGAAGTCCAGCGGATTGTCGGCGTGGGCGCCACCGTTGACGATGTTCATCATCGGCAGCGGCAGGAGGCGGGCGTCGGCGCCGCCGAGGTAGCGGTAGAGGGGCTGGCGGTGGGCCGCCGCCGCGGCCTTGGCGGCGGCGAGGGAGACGCCGAGGATCGCGTTGGCGCCGAGCCGGGACTTCGTGGCGGTGCCGTCGAGGGCGACCAGTGCGGCATCGAGCCCCGCCTGATCCGCCGCGTCCCGGCCGCGTACGGACGCTGCGATCTCCCCGTTGACGTGCGCAACCGCGCGGTCGACGCCCTTGCCGTGCCAGTGCGCGGAGTCTCCGTCGCGCAGTTCCACGGCCTCCCGGGCGCCGGTCGAGGCGCCGGAGGGAACGGCCGCGCGCCCCAGGGGGCCGTCCGTCAGGACGACGTCGACCTCGACCGTGGGATTGCCCCGGCTGTCGATGATCCGGCGGGCGGTGACGGTCTCGATGGTGGCGTCGATGGTTCCGACTGCCTTGGTGGACATGGGAGTTCCTTCCCGTTGTCATGTGCCGTGGCCCCGGCTGCGACAGCGCTGGCGCTGGCCCCGGCAACCAAAACCATACAGCAAGACTGCTTAGTTTTGCTGCGCAGCTTTGCTGTGTAGATCAGGGGCGCAAACAAGGCTGACCAGCGCGGTAAAGTGCCCTATGCCCACCCCGGAAGCCGCCGCCATCGCCGCCGAACTGCGCACCGCGATGGGCAAGCTCACCCGACGCGTCACCCACGAGGACCGCATCCCGCTGGGCCAGGTCGCCGTGCTCGGCGTACTCGACCGCGACGGCGCCATGACCACCAGCGACCTCGCCGCCGATCAGCGCGTACGCCCCCAGTCGATGGCCCGGGCGGTGGGGCTCCTCATGGAACAGAACCTCATCACGCGCCGCGCTCACCCCACGGACGGCCGCAAGTCCCTGGTCGAACTGTCGGACGCGGGCCGCGCCGCGCTCGAAGCGGAGCGCGGCCGCAGGGTCGGCTGGCTCGCCCAGGCCATCGAGGCCGAACTCACGGACGAGGAGCGGGCACTGCTGGCCCGGAGTGCCGCCCTGCTGGAACGCCTCGCCACGCGTTAGCGCCCCAACAGGACGGGCAACGTTCGCTTCGCCGCGACGCCCGGCACGCGCGAACGTCGTCTGTCGACACCGCCACGGCTTCCCTTCCAGCCTCGTACGTGATGGCGGAGACGGGCTCATTCCCCTCCCTCCTGGAGCTGATGCAGCTCGGCGAACGGCCCACCCTGGTGCAGGAGTTGTGCGTACGTACCGGACTCCACGACCGTTCCGCCGCTCATGACGACGACCTTGTCCGCGACGCGGGCGTTGGCGAGGCGGTGCGTGATGAAGAGGGCTGCCCGGCCTTCCGAGAGGGCGCGCAACCGGCTGAGGACCTGGTGCTCGGCGCGGGCATCGAGCGCGGCCGTCGGCTCGTCCAGTACGAGGACCGGGGCGTCGCGGTGGAAGGCGCGGGCGACGGCGATGCGCTGCCACTGCCCGCCGGACAGGTCGTATCCGCCCCACCAGGACCGGGCGAGGGATGTGTCGAGTCCGTCGGGCAGGGCCCTCAGTACGGAGTCCGCGCCGGCGAGTTCGGCGGCCCTGTGCACGGCCGCGTCGCCGTCTGCCCGGGGTTGCCCGAGGGTGCTGTTCTCCCGGGCGGCGAGCGGCCAGCGGGTGTAGTCCTGCGGCACCATCCCGGTGGACGCCCAGAGGGTGTCGGGGGCGAGGTCGGCCAGGTGCTCGCCGTCCCAGGTGAGCGTCCCGGCCGTGGGGAGGTACAGGCCGGTCAGCAGTTTCGCCAGGGTCGTCTTGCCGGAGCCGTTCTCGCCGACGAGGGCGATGACCTGCCCGCGCTCCAGGTCGAGGTCGACGTTGCGTACGGCGGGGCCCGTCCTGCCGGGGTAGGTGAAGGACAAGTCGCGGGCCTGGATGACGCGCGGTCCGGCGGCCGGGGCCGGAGCGGTGCCGCGCCGCATGGCCCACGTTCCGGCCTGGGCGAGGAAGCGGGACCAGTCGGTGATGTAGAAGCTGGTGGCGAACAGACGGGCGGAGGACAGGACGCTGCCGGTTAACGCCGCGTTCGCGGTCCGGACTACGAGGACGGTGGTGGCCGCGGTCGCGATGTCCACCCGATCGGTGAGCGCGAGGTACAGAACGCCCGCCCATACGGCGACCACGGCGAGCGCGGCGAGGAGGTCCCCTGCCCCCTGGGTGAGCGCGGCGCGGCGGGAGGCGGTGATCTGCTCGGTCTCCAGACGGCCGGAGATGATCCGGTACTGCTCCAGCAGGAATCCGCCCATGGTGGCCGAACGGAGCTCGGCGGCCGTGCCGCGGTCGGTCGTGTACTGGGCCAAGACGCGGCGCAGGCGGGTGTCGGCGAGATTGCGGTGGGCCGCCTCGTGGTCGAGCCGGGCGGCGCGAACGGCTCCCCACGCCCGGGGGAAGACCGCGAGGAGCGCGAGCGGGAGCAGCAGGGCGTTGAGGGTGGCCACGACGATCAGCGCGGCGAGGAGCTGCGCGGCGGCGGAGACGAGGGTCTGCGCTCCGCTGATCAGGTCGGGCATCTTCTCGGCGCCCTGGGTGGCGGCGAAGCGACGGTCCTCGAACGCGGGGTCCTCGTAGGCGCTGAGCTCGGCTCCGGTGGACGCGGCGATGGCGGCAAGGTCGGCTTCGCGGTTGACCTTCGGCGCCAGCCGGGCGGCAAGGAACCGGGCAGCGGCGTCGGCCACGTAGCTGCCCGCCGCGGTGGCGGAGACGAGGATCAGGAAGGGCAGCGCCTGGTCCAGCCGCTGGGCGGAGTGCCCTCGGCGAGCAGGACGGCCAGCAGGCTCGACGTGGCACGCAGGGCGAGCGCGGTGAGCAGCGCGCAGGCCACGGCGGAGAGAGCCAGGGCGAGGGTGGCTTTCCGGTCCGCTTTCCAGCTCAGCGTCCAGGCCCGGCGCAGGGTCGCGGGGAGCTGCCGGGCGATGGAGCGGGTGCTGATACGGGAGCCGACGGCGGCGCGGCCGTCCTCCTGGAGGCGCATTACGGGCGGGGCACCGGGCGCCTGGTTGGGCGCGGGCGCCGGGGTGGTGGCGGGGGCTGCTGTGGTGGTGGGGGTCACGCCCCTATTGGCGGGGCGTGACCCATACCCGTTCAACTGCATTGCGTTGTCCGGGGCGGGTCAGCCCTGTTCACACCCGATACTCGTCAACTTCGCGATATTGGATTCACTGCACGGTGAGGTGGGTCTTGGTTGGGCCGGAGGCTTTACACCCCCGCGTGCGCGGGGCACCCGCAATAGTCGACCGCGACGAATTCCGGGTCCGGGACACCCCCGCGCGCGGGGACCACTCCCAGCTCGGGTTGCCGTTGCCGCCCCACCGAGGATCACCCCCGCGTGTGCGGGGACCGTTCCATCTCGATCCAGAGATCGGCCAGGAAGCCGGGACCATCCCTTGTAGTAGTTGACCCACCCCCAGCCGACGGGACCATCCACGCGGGTGCGAGGACCACGCGACTCCGGCGAGGCCGGTGGCGGCGTGACCGCCCCCGCGTGCGCGGGGACCACCCGGCCAAGGTCAGTCGGAGCCAGCGTCGCGAGGGACCACCCCCGCGTGCGCGGGGACCACTGTTCGTGACCTGTGGGTTTATGTGAGCGGAGGGCTGTTTTTACTCACTTCTTGAGAAACGGGCATATCGCTCCAGTGGCGCGAACGGGCTGCGCTCGGTGCTGTGCATGTCGGAAGTGATTCTGCCCTTGCCGGCCGTGAAGGACGTCTCACTTCTCCGAGATGGCAAGGGCGTCGCCGTCTGGCCCGGAGTGTGGTGGAGGTTGCTGGTCCGTGTACGCGCACCAGTTCCCCCAGCCGGGCACCGTCGGCTGGCCCATCGGCTGTGGGTCTCACACGGGTTTGAGGAGGTCGCGGAGGTTGGCCATGCGTGCCTTGATGTCGGCGGCTTTGGCGGCTTCGGCGGGCTGGATCGGGTCGTTGTCGGCTTCGGCTCGGTGGGTGGTGTGGCAGGGGCGGCAGAGGCCGTCGGGGAGGGCTTCTGGTTGGCCGGGTCGGCCGCAGTCGGTGCATTCGATGAGGATGCGGCGGGCTGAGGCTGGGGCGGGGGTGGCGGGTGAGGTGTTCTGGGTGGGGAGCCGGGGCGGCATTTTGTCGGTGAGGCGGCGGCGGACGAAGCCCACGGGGCAGTCGACCTTGGCGGGGAGTCCTGCGGTCAGCGCGCTGGTCAGGTAGTCGACGCTCACGCCCCGGGTGAGCCATTCGGCGGCCTGGGCTTCCAGGGCGGTGCAGTCGTCTTCGGAGAGGGCGAGGCGGTCGTCCTTGCGGCCGAGGTGGGCCAGAGCGAGGTAGGCGGGGGAGAGCGAGGTGGCGAGTTTTGGGGGTGCGGTGAACGGGGCCGGGAGCGGGGCGCGTTGATGCGGTACGGCGCTGGGGGCCGGGCTCTGCGGAGCGGTGGCAGGCGCTTGTTCTGTACCGGGGCTCTCCGGCGGTGCGGGTGGCGGTTCCTCGGTCGGGGCCCAGGGCGGCGGCGGGGGAGTGGTATCGGGGGCCGGGACGTGGGGGACGTGGGGTGCGGGGCCCACGGGCTCGGGGGTGTTCTCGGTGGCGAGGTAGGTGTTCCACCACTCGTTGTCGTGTGCGGTGCGGGACCAGAAGGTGCGGAAGACCCAGCGTGTCTCTTCGCCCGTGCCGACGGCGCATCGTACGCGTCGGAGGTGTCCGGCGACGGAGAGGGCGTTGAGGGCGGTGGAGATGGCCTGCTGTCCGTAGAGCGGGAGCTGCTTGGCCAGCTGCTTGACGCTCATGGCCGCGCCTTCGGGGAGGTGGTCGACGAACCCGGCGACGTACCGCTCGCGCGTAGGCAGGAGGTCGAAGTCGTCGCGCGTACGGGGGCGTTGGCCGGGTACGGAGCGTTTGCCGTACCCGGGCTTGGCCATCGGGTACGCGGCGGAGGGTGCGGGAGCGAGCAGGGCAGAGCTAATGTGCTGGTTAGCCACGGGATCGTCCTTCTGCTTTGCGATCTTGCGGTCAGACCCCGGCCTGGTGCTTGCTACACCGTGTCGGGGTCGCTTGGTTCTCGAACCGTAAGCAGTCGTGACGCTCCGCCGCAAGCTGTCACGATTAGTCATACTTCCTGGCCGTGACGGGGTAGGGAGGTAGGGAGGTTTTCCCAACCCCCTTCTTCTACCTACCGGTTAAAGAAGAGGCTCGAATCCCGGATCCCGCATCCCGACGCCCGAGTCCCGGGACCCGAGCTTCGGGCCGGGCGTACATCTACGCTCCCCGAAAGGGTGAACCGGTTACCCCGAGCCCCGAATCCCGGAACCCGAGCTTCGAGACTCGACCCCGATCGCGCTTTACGGCAGCTCACTTGGAGGGTCGAACCCCGACTGTGCGGGGAGCGCGTCGTACCGGCCGTCTGCCCGAGGATGCCCGCCGGAACATCCCCGCTCGCGCGGGGACCGCCGCTGGACGGCCTTTCCCCCGACCTTGGTGACCGGAACACCCCGCCTGTGCGGGACCGCTTCACGATCGAAGCGGCAGGCTGGTCGTCGTACGGAACCCCCGCCTGCGCGGGGACCACGGGAAGGTCGTGCCGACGGGCGCCGCATACGCCGGAACACCCCCGCCTGCGCGGGGACCACTCTTTCTGACCTGCGGGTTTATAGGGGCTTTGCCAGTCCTTGACCATCGTGTGCGGCGCTCACGGCTACATGGTGACAGAGGAGGCGCTGTCGGTGCCCGTCAATGCGACGGGCCGCGCAAGCCGCCGCATTCGTACCCCCTGAGTGCCGAAGGTCGCGCCGCCCCCCTGGGGGGCAAGCCCAGGAGGTCCAAGTCGACCGGCCCCGTCCCCCCACTCACCCCCGCAAGTCCCCCAGCCGGGCAAGGACATCGCGCGCCTCTTCCCGCTCCTCGGCGTCGAGTTGCACTGACCCCGCCTCCTCCAGCCAGGCCCGAGCCCCCTCCGTATCACCCATCCTCTGTGCGAGATCCCCACGCAGGACGAGGAGCCGCAACCTCTGTACCGGAGTCGGCTGCTCGTCCTCCAGGTTCAGTGCCCGGTCGATGATCTTGGCGGCGGCCGGGAAGTCCTGCTTGGAGTCCGCGAACAGGTCCGCCGTGTGCAAGGCGCGGGCGAAGGTGTCCTTCGGCGCGGTGGCGGAGGAGGCGGGGTCCTCGTCGTCGGCGTCGTTCATCGTCTGCCCCACCCGGATCGTGTTGCCGGTCGGGTCGGAGATCAGGAACTGCCGTACCCCGTACGACATGTCCTTGAGTGGGCCGACGCGCGGCAGCCCACGCGTCGGAATGCGGCCGTACGTCGCCTTGATGCCCGAGCGGAACGCCGTGTACAGGCCGTCGACGTCCTCGGTGAGTACGTAGCAGCTCGCGTGTGACGTACTGGGGTCGTAGTCCTTGATGCCGTACAGCTGGAGTTCGACGGCACCCCGCTCGACCACCGCGTACGCGTACGGGCTCTTCTGGATGTGCGTCGCTTCGAAACCCAGGGCTGTGTAGAAGTCGACTACCGACTGGAGTAGTTCGGTCCGGCAAGGCAGCAGCGGGATGGTCTTCTCAGTCATACCTCCAGACCCTAGTCAAGTTTGAATAGCTGGGCAACGCTTCCATGACAACGGCCCCGTCAGGTCGATGACCGTGACGGGGCCGCTGGGAGGTTGACGTGTGTCAGGCGGGGAGCTCGCCGTGCTTGACGGCGGTGACGAACCCGGACCAGCCCTGGGGTGAGAAGGTCAGCACAGGGCCGGCGGGGGCCTTGCTGTCGCGTACGGGGACGGTGGTGTGGCCGTCTGCGACCTCAAGGCATTCGCCGTTGGCGCCGCCGCTGTAGCTGGACTTGCGCCATCCGGTCAGGGTCGCGACGTCAGTGGTGGTGGCCTCGGTGCTGTGCATGTTCGTGCTCCTCCGCGATGCTTCTGACGAGCGCCACCGACTTTTGCCGCGAGGCCGCGTCACTCAGGGCGAGAGTGTAGGAGGTGCGGCAAGCGTCAACCAGCGCCGGATCGTCCAGCAGGCGCCCGTTGTAAAGCCCCTCGATGTACGCCAGCGGGGCCGCGTCTGCGAAGGACAGCAGGTAGACCATGCCCTCCAGGAGTGAGTGCGCTCCGGAGGCGAGAGGGAGCACATGCAGGCGGAGGCGGCCCGAATCGGCCATGTCTGCCACCTTGTGCAGTTGCTCCGCCATTACCTGCGGTCCGCCGATGGGGCGCCTGAGTGCACCCTCGTCCAGCAGTGTCCAAGCCTCCGGTGCTGACGGCTTTTCGAGCAACAGGCCTCGTTTGGCGCGGCTGACAACGAGCTCGTCAACCTCCTCCGCGCAGAAGTTCGGGCGGTAGGCCTGGAACACGGCCCGTGAGTACTCCTTCGTCTGGAGCAGCCCGGGGATGAGTGAACCTCCGTACTGACGGATTTCCGTGGCCTCCTGCTCCAGCTCCGCCACCACGCCGAAGTAGTGAGCGAACGCCGGGTCCAGGTCCTCCAGCCACCGTTCGAAGAACCCGTCCGTCCCCAGTGCCCGGTCGATCCGCCGTGCATCGTCCGGGCTCGGCAGTCGTCGTCCCGCCTCGTAGTGGCTGATGAGCGTCGGGGAGCAGACCACCTGCTCGGCCAGCGCCTCCTGCGTCAACCCGGCGGCCATGCGTCGCAGCTTCAGCTCCTCGCCGTACTTCTCCCGTGCCGTACGTGGCCGTCCGTCTGCCTTCATGCGCGCCCAACTCCTCGATCTGACCAGCGTGCTGTCATGCCCGACCCCCTAGAAGCGTAGCCACTCGTGACCCCACTCTGTGATGGGTTCGCTACGGAAAGAAGCGGCTCCCGCGCGTCAGAAGAACGAGAAAGCAGGCTCATATGAAGTACGTCCTTGATCGGCTCCTGAAGCCGGTACTGCGGTTGGTGCACCCCGCGCCGCAGCAACAGCCCCCGCTGGAAACGAACCCGGACCTGAACCCGAATCCGAACGCGTACGTTGGTGGGGTCACCGCCCATCGGACCGGTGAGCGGTCCCCGCGTGGGGAGGACAGCCCCCTGGTGCGCCCGTACTTCGTCGCGTACGAACGTCAGGTCGCCGAGGCGTTGGCGGATGCGCGGCGGCGGCAGCGTATCCGCAGCGGGAGGTTGTGGGTCGCTGTGCGTGGCGTCGAGCTCACGCCCTGCGTCCGGTCGGGAAGCGAGGTCGTCGCATGAGGGCGATCAGTGGGCGCGGCGCCTCCGCCGCACGGTTGCTGCCGTGGACCGGTACGGGGGGCAAGCCCTGCTATCTCGTCGGGGGCGGTACCGGCTATGTGTCGCGGATGGCCGATCAGGCGGAGGAAGTCCAGCTCGACATGGCCTACGAACTGCTCGGGCACACCGACGGTCTGCTGACCGAGCCCGGCGTCACCGCGCCGGAACTCCACTTCCTCGCCAGCCGGTTGAGCGAGTGCCTGGGGCAGGTGCACCGGATCGCGGAGAGCAGGGGGCGCCGACTGGAAGCCGTACTGCCTCAGCCGGACGAGGCCGTGCCCCCTCAGTCGGACAGCGAGATCAGCCCGTAGATCCAGATCCCGAAGAAGACGACGGCCAGGAGCAGGCACCCGATGCCCGCCAAGGCACTGGCCAGCCGGCCGCCTTCCCGCTCGCCGTCCGGCAGATCCCGTACCTCCGCGAGGCCGTCCCACGTGACCGGTCGGCCGAGGGAGTCGGAGGCGGCCGTGCGGAGTTCGGTCAGGCGTTCCGCGGCGAACGGGGTGGGCGCGTCCGACTCCGTGCCGCGCCACGCGATCGCCCGCATCCGGCGTACGGGGGTGGCGTACCGCTCCTCGAAGGCCGCCGTCTCCTCCGGGGAGCGGTCCTCCTCCAGGTACATCCAGCGGCCGGCCTCCGCCGCGTCCCCGTACAGGCGGTAGACCTCGGCCAGGCGGCGGCGGGGTGCGGGCTTGTGGGGATAGGAGGAGGTCAGCCCGCGCAGGCGCTGCCTCGCCACCGGGATGCGTCCGGAGGCGAGGTCCGCTTCCACGCGGGCCAGGGTGTCGTTCAGGGCCATGTGCTCATGATGGGGGCAGGGGAGGGGCCGGACGAGTCAGTTTCACCGGGCCGGGTCGGGTCGGTGAAGGCCGTGCCGTGCTGGGCTGTGTGCCGTGCCGTGCCGGGGCGTGAGTCAGTTGATCAGCGGGCCGAGGTGTGTGGCTCCTGCCGTCCGCCCCGTTCCCTGTTTCGTTCCTCCTCCGCCCGCGCGCCCGTACGCGCCTTCGGCGACATGAACAGCGTCGCCGCCAGTGCCAGGAGCAGCAGCCCCGCGCAGACGTACCCGGAGACCTGCACGCCCACCGCCATCGCCTCGCGGGCCGCCTCCGCCGCCGTGGCCGTACGCGGGTTCTCGGCGAGCGCCCCGATCACCGAACCGGCGCTCTCCGTGACGGCCTCGCCCAGTCGCTCGGCCTCCCCCGGGGCCGCCCCGCCCCGCGTGAGGCGGTCGGTCATCCCGGATGCCAGCGTGCTGAAGAAGAGGGTCGTGAGGAGCGCGATGCCCAGCGCCGAGCCGAGTTCGCGCGCCGCGCTCTGAATGCCCGAGCCCTGACCTGCGCTTCGGGGCGGTACGTCCACCAGCACGATGTTGGTGACCTGCGCCGTGGCGAAGCCGACGCCGATCCCGTACACGAACAGCGCGATCGCGATGAGCCACCAGGCGCTGTCCGTCGAGGCGATCAGGGCCAGCATCGTTAGTCCGGCCGCTTCCAGCACCAGGCCGATGCGCACTTGCGTGAGGGCGGACACCGTCGCCGACATCGGGAAGCTCGCTCCGGAGGCCGCGAAGCTGCCCGCGGCGAGGGCGACCAGGGCCAGGCCCGCCTGGAACGCGCTGTAGCCCAGGGCGAACTGGAGCCAGAGCGGCAGCACCGCGATGATGCCGAACTCGCCCAGCCCGACCATCAGCGTCACGAAGTTGCCGTTGCGGAACGAGCGGATGGAGAAGAGGCCGACGTCCATCAGCGGCTCGCCGCCCGACCGGTCGAGCACCGCCTGCCGCCGCCAGAACGCCCCCAGGGCCAGGGCCGACGCGAGGAAGGCGACCAGGACGGGGGAAGGGCCGCCGCTCCAGGAGAAGCCGCCCGCCTCCAGCGGCTTCGTCGTCATCAGCCAGCCGTGCGTGCGGCCCTCGATCAGGGCGTACGCGAGCAGGCCGAGGCCGGCCGCCGAGAGTACGGCTCCGACGCCGTCGATACGGCCCCGGGTGCGCGGCGACACGTCCAGGTACAGCAGGCCCCCCGCCACGATCAGCGCGACGAGCGGGATGTTGATGCCGAAGGCCCAGCGCCAGGAGAAGTCCGCGAGCCAGCCGCCGAGCAGCGGGCCCACGGCCGCCGCCGCTCCGATGGTTGAGCCCCAGACGGCGAACGCCTGGCCGCGTGCCCGGCCGGAGAACGTGGCGTTCAGCAGGGCCAGGGAGGTGGGCAGGATCATCGCCCCGCCGACGCCCTGGACGAACCGGGCGAGGATCAGCAGCCCGCCGCTGGGCGCGAGGGCGGCCAGCAGGCTCGTCGCGCCGAACACGACGAGGCCCAGCAGGAAGATCCTGCGTGCGCCGTAGAGGTCGCTGAGGCGGCCGGTGACCAGGAGGAGGGCCGCGAAGGTGATCGCGTACGACTCCTGGATCCACTGCGCCTCGGACGAGCCGATGGAGAGGTCCTCGATGATCGGCGCGAGGATCACGTTGACGATCGTGATGTCCACGACGATCAGCGCGACGCCCAGGGCGATGGCGAGCAGGCCGAGCCATTGACGTACGGAGGGAGGGGCTTGGGTCTTCTCGGGCGCGGCCGGTTCTGGGGTGGCCGGTTCCGGGGTGGCCGGTCCGGAGGTGGCCGGTCCGGAGGTGGCTGGTCCGGAAGGTTCGGAGGGTTCGGGCATGGCGCTTCGACTCCCTTGATTGCTTTGTCGTAAAGGTAGTTAGCTTTGTGGCAAAGGTAAAGTGGGCGCGGTAGGTTGTCAAAGCGCGGGAGCAGCGGGAGCAGCGGGGGATGGAACGGGGGATGGAAGGTGGGACAGAGTGATGGCCGACGCTGAGGCGGGACCCGGCACGAGTGGTGGGGGTGACGACGGGACCCGCGTCGACCACCTCATGGACGGCCTCCGGGCCTTCGGCGCCAACTACACCGAGTTCACCCGCCGCTTCGCGACCTGGCTCGGGCTGCACTCCACCGACGCCGTCGCCCTGGTGGAGATCCTGTACGCCGAGGACAAGGGCGCGCCCCTCTCGCCCGCCCGCCTCAGCGAGCGCGTCTCGCTCTCCTCCGGAGCCACCGCCATCCTCCTCAAGCGGCTCGAACAGGCCGGGCACATCGTCCGTACCCGCGAAAGCACCGACCGCCGGGTCGTGACCCTGCGCAGCAGCCCCGGCATCCGGCCGCGCGCCGAGGAGTTCTTCGGGCCGTACGCGGTACGGATGGCCGAGGCGATGGCCGCGTACTCACCGCAGGAGATCCGGCGGTTCGAGGACTTCATCGGCCATCTGAGCTCGACCATGGACGCCCTGCTCGTCGACGAGTACCGGGACGGCGGACCGGCTTCCGCTCCCGACGGCTCCTGACAGGGCTCCGTACCGGGGCTCCGAACCGCGTTGTCAGTGGCACCCGGTAGCGTCGGATCATGTCCAACATGGCCGTCCTCGAAGGGGTCCTGGAGCGGATCACGTACGCCAACGAGGAGAACGGGTACACGGTCGCCCGCGTCGACACCGGGCGCGGAGCCGGCGACCTCCTCACGGTGGTCGGTGCGCTGCTCGGCGCGCAGGTCGGTGAGTCGCTGCGGATGGAGGGCCGTTGGGGCTCCCACTCCCAGTACGGCAAGCAGTTCGTCGTCGAGAACTACACCACCGTCCTGCCCGCCACCATCCAGGGCATCCGCCGCTATCTCGGCTCCGGGCTGATCAAGGGCATCGGGCCGGTGATGGCCGACCGGATCACCACCCACTTCGGCGTCGACACCCTCGACATCATCGAGAACGAACCCAAGCGGCTCGTCGAGGTGCCCGGCCTCGGCCCCAAGCGCACGAAGATGATCGCGGCGGCCTGGGAGGAACAGAAGGCGATCAAGGAGGTCATGGTCTTCCTCCAGGGGGTCGGCGTCTCCACCTCCATCGCCGTCCGCATCTACAAGAAGTACGAGGACGCCTCGATCTCCGTCGTGCGGAACCAGCCCTACCGGCTGGCCGCCGACGTCTGGGGCATCGGGTTCCTCACCGCCGACAAGATCGCGCAGGCGGTCGGCATTCCGCACGACAGCCCCGAGCGGGTCAAGGCGGGCCTTCAGTACGCGCTCTCCCAGTCGTCCGACCAGGGGCACTGCTACCTCCCCGAGGAACGGCTCATCGCGGACGGGGTCAAGCTCCTCCAGGTCGACACCGGGCTCGTGATCGAGTGCCTGGCTGAGCTCGCCGCCGATCCGGAGGGTGTCGTACGGGAGAAGGTGCCGTCCCCCGAGGGCGGTGAGCCGATCACCGCCGTCTATCTGGTGCCGTTCCACCGGGCCGAGCTCTCCCTCGCCGGGCAGGTGCGGCGACTGCTGCGGACCGGGGAGGACCGGATGCCGGCCTTCCAGGACGTGGACTGGGGCAAGGCGCTGGCCTGGCTCGCCACGCGTACGGGGGCTGTTCTGGCCCCCGAGCAGGAGGAGGCCGTACGGCTGGCGCTCAGCCGGAAGGTGGCGGTCCTGACGGGCGGGCCCGGCTGCGGGAAGTCGTTCACCGTACGGTCGATCGTCGAGCTGGCCCGGGCGAAGAAGGCCAAGGTGGTGCTCGCCGCGCCCACGGGGCGGGCCGCCAAGCGGCTGGCCGAGCTGACGGGGGCCGAGGCGTCCACCGTGCACCGGCTGCTCGAACTGAAGCCGGGCGGGGACGCGGCGTACGACCGGGACCGGCCGCTGGATGCCGATCTGGTCGTCGTCGACGAGGCGTCGATGCTCGATCTGCTGCTCGCCAACAAGCTCGTGAAGGCGGTGGCACCCGGTGCCCATCTCCTCCTTGTGGGCGATGTCGACCAGCTTCCCTCGGTCGGCGCGGGGGAGGTGCTGCGCGATCTGCTCGCGGAGGGGGGTCCGGTGCCCGCCGTCCGGCTGACACAGATCTTCCGGCAGGCCCAGCAGTCGGGGGTGGTCACCAACGCCCACCGGATCAACGCCGGGCAGCCGCCGCTCACCGAGGGGCTGAGCGACTTCTTCCTCTTCGTGGAGGACGAGACGGCGGACGCGGGCAAGCTCGCCGTGGATGTGGCGGCCCGCCGCATTCCGGCCAAGTTCGGGCTCAACCCCCGCCGTGACGTGCAGGTCCTCGCGCCGATGCACCGGGGCCCGGCGGGCGCGGGGGAGCTGAACGGGCTGCTCCAGCAGGCCATCACCCCGGGCCGCCCCGACCTCCCCGAGAAGCGGTTCGGCGGCCGGGTCTTCCGGGTCGGCGACAAGGTCACCCAGATCCGCAACAACTACGACAAGGGCGAGAACGGCGTCTTCAACGGCACGGTCGGCGTCGTCACGGGCCTCGACATCGACGAACAGAAGCTCACCGTCCGCACCGACGAGGACGAGGAGATCGGCTACGACTTCGACGAGCTGGACGAGCTGGCCCACGCGTACGCCATGACCATCCACCGCTCCCAGGGCAGCGAGTATCCGGCCGTCGTCATCCCCGTCACCACCAGCGCCTGGATGATGCTCCAGCGCAACCTGCTCTACACCGCCGTGACCAGGGCCAAGAAGCTCGTCGTGCTGGTCGGGTCGCGTAAGGCGATCGGCCAGGCCGTCCGCACGGTTTCCGCAGGCAGGCGCTGTACGGCACTGGATTTCCGGCTCCGAGGCGGCTCAGGAGAAGACTTCTCGTGACCCCTGCACAAAAATGATCGATCAAATCGGTGGGAAACATCACGGAGGTCTTCCGGAACCGCAGTCAAGGGGGCAGGATGAGTAAGTTGGCGGCACTCAGTGCCGCCAGTAGGTCCAATGGACGACCCCGAGTGCACTCTCCTGAGCCGAATGGGGGAGGGTGGAGACAGTCAGGGCACCTCGAAGAAGAGGCACTACGTCGGTGAGGGATGACGTGAGCGAGCACACCAACAACGCTGTAGTACTGCGGTACGGCGATGACGAGTACACCTACCCGGTGATCGACAGCACCGTCGGCGACAAGGGCTTCGACATCGGGAAGCTCCGGGCCAATACCGGCCTGGTGACGCTGGACAGCGGATACGGCAACACCGCCGCCTATAAATCCGCCATCACGTACCTCGACGGTGAGCAGGGCATTCTGCGCTACCGCGGATACCCGATCGAGCAGCTCGCCGAGCGCTCGTCGTTCCTTGAGGTCGCGTACACGCTGATCAACGGCGACCTCCCCAAGGTCGACGAGCTGGCGGACTTCAAGAACGAGATCACCCAGCACACGCTGCTCCACGAGGACGTCAAGCGGTTCTTCGACGGCTTCCCGCGTGACGCCCACCCGATGGCCATGCTGTCCTCGGTCGTCAGCGCGCTGTCCACGTTCTACCAGGACAGCCACAACCCGTTCGACGAGGAGCAGCGCCACCTCTCGACGATCCGCCTGCTGGCCAAGCTGCCGACGATCGCCGCGTACGCGTACAAGAAGTCGATCGGGCACCCCTTCGTCTACCCGCGCAACGACCTCGGGTACGTCGAGAACTTCCTGCGCATGACCTTCTCGGTCCCCGCCCAGGAGTACGAGCTGGACCCGGTCGTCGTCTCGGCGCTGGACAAGCTGCTCATCCTGCACGCGGACCACGAGCAGAACTGTTCGACCTCCACCGTGCGTCTGGTCGGCTCCTCGCAGGCGAACATGTTCGCCTCGATCTCCGCCGGGATCTCGGCGCTGTGGGGCCCCCTGCACGGTGGCGCCAACCAGTCGGTGCTGGAGATGCTGGAAGGCATCCAGGCCAACGGCGGCGATGTCGACTCCTTCATCCGCAAGGTGAAGAACAAGGAGGACGGCGTCCGCCTGATGGGCTTCGGCCACCGGGTGTACAAGTCCTTCGACCCGCGCGCCAAGATCATCAAGGCTGCCGCGCACGACGTGCTGTCCGCGCTCGGCAAGTCCGACGAGCTGCTCGACATCGCGCTCAAGCTGGAGGAGCACGCGCTCTCCGACGAGTACTTCGTCTCGCGCAACCTCTACCCCAACGTGGACTTCTACACCGGTCTGATCTACCGGGCCATGGGCTTCCCGACCGAGATGTTCACCGTGCTCTTCGCGCTCGGCCGCCTTCCGGGCTGGATCGCCCAGTGGCACGAGATGATCAAGGAGCCGGGTTCGCGCATCGGCCGCCCGCGCCAGATCTACACCGGCGAGGTCCTGCGCGACTTCGTCCCGGTCGAGGGTCGCTGACCCGACCACCGCCGGCCGGGGGTCGCTGACCCGGACCACCGCCGGTCGAGGGTCGCTGACCCGGCCTCGTATTGCCCTGTAGTGCCCGGCCTCTTCGGCCGACTGCCTTCGCCCCGCGTACCGCGCTTTGCATCGACAGAGCGCGGTGTCCGGGGCGATTCGGCGTTCAGGGGGCTGTAGGGCGCCTTGAGCGAGGCCGTAGTGCCTGAACGGGGCCCGAGCGCTCTGAACGGGGCCCGTACATTGCGAGAAACGCCCCGCCGCCGATCCCCCCACGGGTCGACGGTCAGGGCGCTTCCCATATCCCGGAGCGGATTCCCCCCACGGGATCCGGCCGGGCGTCTTTGCAGGGAGCCGAAGCTCCCGTTGTTGTGCTGCGGTCTGCCGGGGAACGTACGCACGGGAGGGCCGCTCAAAGCTCCCCGGTGCACGTGCCCCGGCTCAAACGCTTGCCACAGGAGCGTCCCCCAAGACACTCCATCGGACGTCCCCCAAGACATCCTTGGCATCGCACTCTAAGACTCGCGAACCCACCGGATGGTTACCCCAAGAACGGTGTGATCTAAATCTCTTTGTGGAAGTTACGTGAAGGCACGCAACCGGAGGCTGTTCGTGACGACGAACACGGACGAAAACGCCATGGCGGCTCCCGCGATCATAGGGTTGAGCAGGCCACTTGCAGCCAGGGGCAGTGCCGCGACGTTGTACCCGAAGGCCCAGAAGAGGTTGCCCCTGATAGTGGCCAGAGTACGCCTGGAAAGGCGGATTGCGTCAGCGGTCACCTTGAGATCTCCACGAACCAGGGTGAGATCGCTCGCCTCGATCGCCGCATCCGTCCCCGTACCCATCGCCAGCCCCAGGTCTGCCGTCGCCAGGGCCGCCGCGTCGTTGACCCCGTCGCCGACCATCGCGACGCTCCGGCCGTCCGCCTGGAGGCGCTTGACGATGTCCACCTTGTCCTCGGGCATGACCTCCGCGTACACCTCGTCGATGCCCACCTCGCGGGCCACGGCGTCGGCCACCGCCCGGTTGTCGCCGGTCAGGAGGACGGGCCGCAGCCCCAGGGCGCGGAGCTCCGCCACGGCGGCCGCACTGCCCTCCTTGACGGCGTCGGCCACCCCGAGCACGCCCCGCGCCTCCCCGTCCCAGGCGACGACCACCGCTGTACGTCCCTGAGCCTCGGCCTCCGCGAGGGCGGCGGCCAGCTCCGGAGGGAGGGTGATGCCCGCGTCGGTCAGGAGGCGGGGGCGGCCGACGAGGACGGCATGGCCCTCGACGACACCCTGGACGCCGAGTCCGGGGATGTTGGTGAAGTCGTCGGGGGTGGGGAGGGGGTAGGGGCCGGTGAGGCGTTCGGTGGCGCCTGTGGCGACGGCCTGGGCGATGGGGTGTTCGGAGGCGTGTTCCAGGGCTCCGGCCAGGCGTAGGACGTCGTTCTCGTCCGTGCCTTCGGCGGTGTGGACGGCGAGGAGGGTCATCTTCCCCGTCGTCACCGTGCCGGTCTTGTCGAGGACGATGGTGTCGGCGCGGCGGGTGGTTTCGAGGACTTCGGGGCCCTTGATGAGGATGCCGAGTTGGGCGCCGCGTCCGGTGCCGACCATGAGGGCGGTCGGGGTGGCCAGTCCCAGCGCGCAGGGGCAGGCGATGATCAGGACGGCGACGGCGGCGGTGAAGGCTGCCGTGAGTCCGGCGCCGCTGCCGAGCCAGAAGCCCAGCGTCCCCAGGGACAGGGCGATCACGATCGGGACGAAGACGGCGGAGATGCGGTCGGCGAGGCGTTGGGCGGCGGCTTTGCCGTTCTGGGCGTCCTCGACGAGGCGGGCCATGCGGGCGAGCTGGGTGTCGGAGCCGATGCGGGTGGCTTCGACGACGAGGCGGCCTCCGGCGTTGATCGTGGCGCCGGTGACGGAGTCGCCCGTACCGACCTCCACGGGTACGGACTCGCCGGTCAGCATCGAGGCGTCCACGGCGGAGCTGCCCTCGACGACCCTGCCGTCGGTCGCGATCTTCTCCCCGGGGCGTACGACGAAGCGGTCACCGACGGCGAGCCGGTCGGCGGGGACGCGTACCTCCGTACCGTCCCTGAGTACGGCGACGTCCTTGGCGCCCAGGTGCATCAGCGCCCGCAGCGCGGAACCTGCCTTCCGCTTCGCCCGCGCCTCCAGGTAGCGGCCCAGCAGGATGAACGTGATGACCCCGGCCGCGACCTCCAGGTAGATCGTGGAGCTCGCGTCGGCGCGCGAGACGGTCAGGTCGAACCCGTGCCGCATGCCCGGCATCCCGGCGTCGCCGAGGAACAGGGCCCACAGCGACCAGCCGAAGGCGGCGAGGGTGCCCATCGAGACCAGGGTGTCCATGGTGGCCGTGCCGTGCCGGAGGTTGGTCCAGGTGGCGCGGTGGAAGGGCAGCCCGCCCCAGATGACGACGGGGGCGGCGAGGGTCAGGGAGAGCCACTGCCAGTTGTCGAACTGGAGGGCCGGGACCATCGCGAGCAGGACGACGGGGACGCTGAGGACGGCGGAGACGACGACCCGCTGCCGGAGGGCGGCGAGGGAGGCGGCCTGTTCCGCTTCGGCGGATTCTCCTTGTGCGGGGGCTGGTTCGGGCTCCTGGGCCTTGGCGTACGCCTGGGCCTGCTTCTCCTCCTTCGGTTCCGCTTCCGGCTCCTCCCGCTCCTCCCGCTCCTCCCGCTTCTCCTGCTTCTCTCGCTTTGGAGGTGCGGTGGGGCGGGCCGTGTAGCCGGTCTTCTCGACCGTCGCGACGAGGTCCGTCAGTTCCAGCCCCTCGGCGAAGGTGACGCGGGCCTTCTCGGTCGCGTAGTTCACCGTGGCGGTGACGCCGTCCATCCGGTTGAGCTTCTTCTCGACGCGGGCGGCGCACGAGGCGCACGTCATCCCGCCGATCATGAGCTCGGCCTCGGAGGCGTTCGCGGCCGGGGCCCCGGCTGCTGCTGTGCTGGCCATGTCCGAACTCCTGGGTAACGCAGATCGGGCCGTACCCCACCAGTATCTGCTGGTGGGCCCGGCCCGACGGTAAAAGGGATGGCGCGGTGGGGTGCCGGCGTTCAGGCGGCCCGGCCGACGAGCTCGTAACCGGCCTCGTCGACGGCGGCGCGTACGGCGTCCTCGGCCAGCGGGGCCTTGGAGGAGACGGTGACCCGGCCGGTGGCGGCGACGGCCTCGACGGACGTCACGCCCCCGAGCGCGGAGATCTCCTCCGACACGGCGCCTTCGCAGTGGCCGCAGGTCATGCCCTTCACCTCGTACACCGTGGTGACCGAGTCCGTCGGCTCGATCTGCACGTCGGCGGCGCCGCCGTGGCAGGAACCGGTGGGCGAGCAGCAGGAGCCGGTGGACTGGGTGGTGGGCTCGGTCTCGGCGGTCATGGCGTTCTCCTCTTCGGCAGACACAAGTTCGTCGGCGCGGCTTCGGTCAACACGTCTTCGGTCGACGCGTTCTGGTGGCATACGCGTGTGGCGTTCGGGGCCACAGGGGTGCCCGGGGCGCCTCACTCACTCCATACTATACCCCTAGGGGGTATTGATCGGGTGTGGGCACGCCGGGGCCGATGAGGGCGCGCCAGGCGCGCCAGGCGTGCCGGGTGTGCCAGGCATGCCAGGTGTGCAGGGCGTGCCGGGTGTGCAGGGCGTGCCGGGTGTGTCGACCGACTGCCTCGGTGCTGAAGCGGCCCCTGGGTGCTAAGCGGTGCCGCCTCCCCGGGCGTGCGGGGCCAGGTGTGGCGAATCGTCGCCGATCAGGGGGTCCAGGTAGCGGAACATGAGCGTCTTCAGCTCGCGGATGTAGGCGTCGCGCTCCTCGTCCTCGTGGGCCATGATCAGGTCGAGCCCGGCCTTGAATGCCATGAACGTCATCTCGGCGACCCGGTGGACCTGGGTGGCGGGGACGTTCACGACGTAGTTGACGAGGATCTCCTCGACCCGGCTCAGCATGGTGGCGTGGAGGGTGTCGTGTTCCTCGGTGATCTGGCCGGGGATCTCCGAGCCGTGCATCAGGACGGAGAACGCCGGGTTCTCGCAGTTGAACGCGATCAGCGGGTCGAGAACGGCGTCCAGCATCCGGTTGAGCGGCAGCTCGATGTGGCTCGGGGTGAAGGCCGCTCCGTAGGTGTCGCGCCAGCGGTCGAGCAGCTGGTCGCCGAGCTCGACGGCGATGGCCTCCTTGTTCGGGAAGAACTGGTACAGCGTGCCCGGTGACACGCCGGCCTCGCGGGCGATGGCGTTGGTGCTGGACGCGGTGTAACCGCTGGTGCAGAAGACGTTGGCGGCGGCCTGGAGCAGTTGGGCGATACGGGCTTCGCCACGGGCCTGACGGCGGCGTGGGCGGGCGGTCCCCGCAGTGCCTCCGTCGCCTCCGTTGCCTCCGTTGCCCCCGTCGCCTGCGGGTTTCCTGGCTGCGCCGTCCCCTGCGGCGCCCTTCTTGGCTCTGGCCTCCGGCACGGCAAATCCCCAGCTTTCGTGATGCGTTTGACAAACGCGAGTACTCGCTCGCATTCTTGTGAAACGCGAGCGATCACTCGTGTTTGCCAGTGTAAGTGGCAATGACTGACCCATGCTGCCCTGAGCTGCCGGGTCTCGGTGAAGGGGACACCGCACCATGTCCGAAGTCAACGGTCCGTCCGGTACGGCTGGGGGGCCATCCGGTACGGCAGGGTCGTCCGGTCCGTCCGGTCCGTCCGGCCCGCCGCCCGTCGGGGGCTGGACCCGGTTCGTCACCGCCCGGCCCCGGCTCGCCCTGCTGGCCGCCCTGGTGATCACCGCCCTCGCCGTGTTCGCCGGGAGCGGGGTGGCCGACCGGATGGGCAGCGGCGGCTGGCAGGCCCCCGACGCCGAGTCGTCGTACGCCACCGAGGCGCTGGAGCGGGAGTTCCCGGCCTCTCAGCCCAACCTGCTCCTGCTGGTGGACGGCGGTACGGCCTCCGTCGACGATCCGGCGGTGGCCGCCGAGGCGGCGCGGATCACCGAGCGGCTCACCGGTGAACCGGGCATATCCGGCGTCACGTCGTACTGGCAGACCAAGGCGCCCGGCCTGCGCGCCGAAGATGGCCGGGAGGCGATCATCGCGGCCCGGATAGGGGGCGATGAGACCGAGGCCGGGGAGACCCTTGAACGGATCGCTCCCGCCTTCGCCGGGGAGAGCGGGCCGGTGACGGTCTCCGTGGGTGGTCCGGTCGCCGTCCAGCACGAGATGCAGGAGATCATCCAGGAGGACCTGCTGCGGGCCGAGCTCATCGCCCTGCCGGTGACGCTCATCCTGCTGGTCATGGTCTTCGGCAGCGCGATCGCCGCCATGCTGCCGCTCCTGGTCGGCATCGTCGCCATCCTCGGCACCAACGCCGTGCTGCGCGGCCTGACCGAGTTCACCGATGTCTCGGTCTTCGCCATGAACCTCACCACGGCCCTCGGCCTCGGCCTGGCCATCGACTACGCCCTGTTCATCGTCCGCCGCTTCCGCGAGGAGCTGGACGCCGGGGCCGACCCCCGGACGGCGGTCGGCACGACGCTGCGCACGGCCGGACGCACGGTGCTCTTCTCCGCGCTGACGGTGGCCGTGTCCCTGTCCGCGATGCTCGTCTTCCCGCAGTACTTCCTCCGGTCCTTCGCCTACGCCGGGATCGCCGTGGTCCTGCTCGCCGCGGCCGCCGCACTGATCCTGCTCCCCGCCGCACTCCTGCTGCTGGGCCCCCGGGTCAACGCGCTCGACCTGCGCCGCCTGCTGCGCCGCAGGAAGAAGGGGGCGGCAGCCGCGGAAGCCACCCTCAAGGAGCCCGGCAGGGGATGGGCGCGCTTCGGCGGGCTGGTGATGCGCAGGGCACCCGTGTTCGCCATCGTCACGGCAGTCGGACTCGTCCTCCTCGGACTGCCCTTCCTGGGGGTCAAGTTCGGTACGGCGGACGACCGCCAGCTCCCCGTCGGCGCCGAGTCCCGGGTCGTCCAGGAGCACATCCGTGAGGGCTTCCCCGGCAGCCCCGGCGGCGGTCTGGAGATGCTGGTCGAGGGGGAGGGGACGCCCGCCGCGTACGAGGCCCTCAAGGGCCGGATCGAGCAGGTCCCGGGCGTGCTGCGGGTCGACGGCCCGGTCACGGCGGGGTCGGTCGCGTACTTCAGCGTGCTGCCGGAGGGCGAAGCGGTGGGGCAGGACACCCAGCAGCTCGTACGGGATCTGCGCGCGATGCCCGCCGACTCCTTCGACACCTCGGTGACGGGCACGGCGGCCGTCCTGGTCGACTCCAAGGACGCCATAGCCGACCGGCTGCCCTGGGCGATCGCCATCATCGTGGTGGTGACGCTGCTCCTGGTCTTCCTGCTCACCGGCAGCGTGCTCATCCCGATCCAGGCGGTCGCGCTCAACGCCCTCAGCCTGACGGCGATGTTCGGGGCGGTGGTCTGGGTCTTCCAGGACGGGAACCTCTCCGGAATCCTCGCCTTCACCAGTACCGGAGACATCGAGACGACACTGCCCGTCCTGATGTTCTGCGTCGCCTTCGGACTCTCCATGGACTACGGGGTCTTCCTGCTCTCCCGGATCAAGGAGGAGTACGACCGGACCGGCGACCACGAACGCTCGATCACCTTCGGGCTGTCCCGCACCGGCGGTCTGATCACCGCGGCCGCCGTGATCCTCGCGGTCGTGATGGTCGCCATCGGCACCTCACGGGTCACCAACACCAAGATGCTGGGGCTCGGGATCGCCCTCGCCGTCCTGATGGACGCCATGGTGGTCCGCAGCCTGCTGGTCCCCGCGGTGATGAAGCTGACGGGCCGCGCCACCTGGTGGGCCCCGAAGCCACTGCGCGCCTTCCACCAGAAGTTCGGCCTCAGCGAAGGGGAGTCGGCCCCGGCGCCTTCCGGTACGCGGGGTGGGCCCGGCAGCGGCCCGGGTGAGCCCACGGCCGACGGGGAGATACCCGAAACGGGGACCCGGGACGGGGAGAAGGTCACCGCGGGGGCGTAGGAGGAGCCCCCTTGCGGGGCCGCCCCGGGAATCCGTTCAGAAACGGCTCCCGGGGCGGCCCCGCAAGGCCTTCCGACGGGCCGCGGCGGGCATGCGGAGGGCTTGGCGGCAGGAGCGGAGGGGGTGGTGGTCACCGGGCCGGCCGCAGTGCCTTCAGGCGCCCCCAGCGCGATCGCCGAAAGGGCTGTGACCTGGTCTTTCTTTCAGTCGATTCCTAAAATTGGCGTATGGGGAAAGAGGGCCGGATGGACCGGAACATCCGCACGACGGACGACGTACTGACGCTCCTGGACGGCCTGTTCGGGCCCGAAGCGCACCGCTGGACGGGCAAAGCCGCTTCCTGGTGGGACGACTTCTATGTGGACCGCTCGAAGCCGGTGCCGTTCTTCGTGGACAAGCCGGACGAGAACCTTGTCTCGTACGTCGACCGGGGGCTGGTCACGCCGGGACGCGCGCTTGAACTCGGCTGCGGTCCCGGGCGCAACGCGCACGTGCTGGCCTCGTACGGCTTCGACGTCACCGCGATCGACCTCTCCCCGGCGGCGATCGCCTGGGCCGAGGAGCGCGCCGAAGTGGCCGAAGTAGCCGAAGTGGCCGAAGTGGCTGAAGTAGCCGAAGTACCGGGAGCCGGGGCCCGGTTCCACTGCGGTGACGCCTTCGTCCTGACGGCGGAGGGGGCGGAGCTGGCGGGCCCGTACGACCTGATCTATGACTCCGGGTGCTTCCACCACCTGCCGCCCCACCGCCGTATCAGCTACCTCGCTCTCCTCGATCGCTGCCTCGCCCCCGGCGGCCATTTCGCGCTCACCTGCTTCGCGGCGGGGGAGGGCGGCATGGGCTCCGAGCTGCCGGACGCGGAGCTCTACCGCCGGGGGAGCCTTGAGGGTGGACTCGCCTACACCGCCGAGGAGTTGCGCCGCATCTTCTCCGCCCCCTCCGACCCCTCCGACCCCTCTGACTCCTTCGACCTGACGGAGGTCGAGCTGCGCCGTATGCGCGACGAGGCGCCCGACTCCCCGGTCTTCGGTGAGTCCTACCTTTCAAGGGTGGTCGCTCTGGTCATTCGTAAGATCGGAGGGCCCAGGGGTTCTGGGTATGGCTGTCATCGGGGCGCCGTTGGCAAGG